>NZ_JBAEER010000149.1:0-3676 GCF_056207615.1 Candidatus Cryptobacteroides sp.
CAGCGTCTTCATCGAGAAGATCGAGGGAAGGTTCGACTTCACGAACGCCTCGGAGGCCATGCTATTCTCCGTTTGGTACAGCTGCGACAGCCCGCATTTCATGCATGACGTGGACCTTGGGACCATCGCTGCGGAGAAGGATGGCGAATGCTGGAGGGTAGATTATAAGTTCTGGCCGCGATAAAAATTAAAATTTTTATAAAAATTTTTATAAATTGCGGCGTCTTTTGTGGCTATCGTAGAATGAAGAGATTTATTATATCTGCAATTTTGCTCATCATGACCGCACTTGCTTTCGGCGCGGAGAGAATCAGGATGGATATTCCGGCGGACATGCTGGATACCGACTGCCTCTTCGGATCGAGGTTGGTGAGGGTCAGCAAGCCTTCGAGCAAGGCCTATTCTGACGGTCAGATGAAGGAGCAGCCTGTGCTCGTGCGCCTCAGGAATGAGGGTAACGAGTACATCACCATGACCCAGATCGGATATACCGATTCTGAGGGTACCAGCTGGAAGACAAGGAACGATACCTTCGCCACCGAGCGCTTCCGCATCATCAGCATCAATGACGGCAGCTACACGGTCGACATGACCGAGTATCTCTCAAGCTATCCGCTTCTCGTTTCCGTCATCACTCCGAAGGACCTCAAGGGAAATGCCGCCAACTACGAGATCAGGAACAGCTCGAAGGGAAACGGCTACATCACCATGCTCCTTGACTACGCATATCCTGACGCACTTCATGCACGTGTCAACTATTTCTTCCTTAAGCTTCGTCCGAACGCGCTTTCGTTCAAGGGCGTTGACGGTGAGAAGGTCGGCTACGAGAGCCTTGAGTACAGGAATTCCAAGGGTGAGCGCAGCTACAAGCCTTACCGCTGGGATCTCTCGGCTGGCCGCCAGATCGTGTTCTATGTGGACCGCGCCTTCCCTAAGGAGTGGTTCCCATACATCAAGGAAGGACTCGAGGACTGGAACAAGGCTTTCGAGGCAATAGGAATCCACTCTCCTATTGTCGTCCTCCAGGAGACCGACGCCGTCGACAGAAATTCTCCTCTCGTGAACATGGTGAGGTTCGTGGACAGCAGCGAGGCCAACGCAAAGGGCCAGTGCTATGTCGACCCTCGCAGCGGTGAAGTCCTTCAGGCTGACATACTCTGGTGGAAAGGCGTTCTCAAGCTCATGTGCGACTGGCGCTACCTCCAGACAGGTGCTGCAGATCCTGCTGCAAGGCAGCTCGAGTATCCGCTCGAGATGATCGGACCTATGATCAGACATGCGATGAGTCATGAGATGGGCCATGTGCTCGGACTCAGCCACAACATGGGAGGTTCATGGGCATATACCCCTGAGCAGCTCAAGAGCCCTGAGTTCACCGCCGTCTATGGCACTACGGCTTCAATCATGGACTATGCCCGCTACAACCATATCGCAACTCCTGCTGACGTCGAGGCCGGTGTGAACATGCTTCCTCCAAGGCTCGGTCCGTATGACATGTACGCGATCGCAGCGGGCTATTCGAAGGACGAAGTGACTCCGGGAGAGTATTGCTTCTTCTCCCCTTTCATCTCAGCGGCCATCTCTCCTGATCCATCTTCGCAGGCTGAGACCCTCGGAAACGATATCATCAAGTCGTCCGACAAGGGACTCTACAACTGCCTCCAGCTTCTTCTCAGCGACGGTCTCACGAAGGATCGTGTGGATCTTATCCAGAAGCAGTATTACAAGTATATCCACCTTGCACTCTCGAACCTCGGCGGTACGGTCCATGGGGATCCTGTCAATCTCGTGAAGCAGATACAGACCCTGAACTTCATCTTCCGTGGTCTCGAGGACTGCCCTCAGGCAATCTATGACAAGGATGCCGAGAAGCAGATCCTCAATGAGCTCAACGGCAAGTTCATCCCTAAGAGAATCTCCGACAATAACGGACCGAAGGCGCTCAAGGCTTACCAGAAGGTCCTCAAGTACAGAAAGAAAAAATTCACCAACCAATAATCAAGTAATATGTTCAACATCTCAAAGACCATCAAGGCAGCAGCCATGATTGCTGTGTGCCTTGTAAGCTTCTCATGTAACAAGAATGAAGTTACTGAGCTCAAGCTTTCGGACAGCGTCGCAAATTTCGACGCAGCGGCTTCATCAAAGAACATCACTGTAAAAAGCAACGTCAATTGGACTGCTACCAGCGATGCAACCTGGCTCGAGGCTGTTGCATCTAACGGCACGCTCACTCTTAACGCGAGTGCAAATACTTCTTTCGACGCTCGTAATGCAACCGTTACCGTCAAGGCTAACGAACTCACCGAGACCGTAAAGGTAACTCAGCTCGGTATGGCTCCTGCAATCGCAGTCAACCCTGAGACCGTAGAGGTTAACGCAGGTTGCGGCAGCTATAAGGTAGAGGTGACTTCCAACGCACAGTGGGAGTATGCATACGATGAGGAAGCATGCGACTGGATCGCTATCACCCTCGACAGGGATGTCGAAGGCTATAACGCCAACATGTGGATCGACGTAAACGAGAACTTCTATCTCGAGGCTAGGTCAGTAGTCATCACCGTTACCGAGAAGCAGGGTGGCAATTCAAAGACCATCACCGTATCTCAGGCTGCATCCGCTCCTTCACACTTCACCGATTCACTCGCTCTCGTTGCGATGTACAACGCGTCTAACGGAGAGAAGTGGGCTAAGGACAACTGGGACCTCACCAAGCCAATCAACGAGTGGGCAAAGGTTACCGTGAATGAGGACGGTCGTGTGACCAAGATCAACCTCGGTACCAAGACCATCACCGAAGGTGCATGGGAGATCCCTGCAGAAATCGGTACTCTCACCGAGCTCACCGAACTCGTTCTCGGTTCAAACATGGTTACCGGAGCATTCCCTGAGTGCCTCTATGAGCTCAAGAACATCGTCAAGCTCAACCTCCCTACCAACACCATCTCTGGTTCATTCTCAGCAAAGATGGCAAACTGGACCAAGCTCGACGAGTTCAGCCTCCTCAACAATGTTGACTTCGGCGGTACAATCCCAGCAGAGATCGGCGAGTGCGCTGACCTCCGTCTCCTCAACCTTAACGGTACCTCAGTCGAGGGTGCTATCCCTGTAGAGCTCGCAAAGTGCCAGAAGCTTCAGTTCTTCATGTGCTTCAAGACCAAGCTTTCAGGTGAGCTTCCTGACATCTGGGACAAGTTCCCTGATCTCAGGACCATCCAGCTCTATCAGTGCGAGGGCCTTACCGGCAACCTCCCAGAGTCTCTCGGTAGACTTAAGTCAAATGCTGCTACCGTCAGCCTCCAGCTCTATGGTTGCAACTTCACCGGTAACATTCCTGAGTCATTCAGTGAGCTTCCTGCAGGTGCTAAGCAGCTCCGTCTCCAGGGCAACAAGATGCAGGGTGTCATCCCAGCAGCTGTTCAGGCACATGCTAACTGGTCTAAGTGGGAGCCAGAGAAGTATCTCTATCCTCAGCAGGAGGGCTATGGCCTCAGCGCAGAGTAATCGAGGACGTCTCCTTACATAATAAAGGGCGGTGACATCAACAGTCACCGCCCTTTTCTGTTGTTCGTCCAGCACGAACGTACTCTAACGGGTGAAAGTCCCCAAACCGCCCTGATAGTGGGAAGGTTACAGCCAAAGGCAAAGGTGTCCATCACGAGGTGGAATCTGAAGG
>NZ_JBAEER010000150.1:0-16811 GCF_056207615.1 Candidatus Cryptobacteroides sp.
AGACCAGATGTTTGCCGCCAGCTTCCTTCAGATTCCACCTCGTGATGGACACCTTTGCCTTTGGCTGTAACCTTCCCACTATCAGGGCGGTTTGGGGACTTTCACCCGTTAGAGTACGTTCGTGCTGGACGAACAACGAAAGCAGCGACCTCACAGGCCGCTGCTTTTTATTTACAACAATATCTGTTTCAGGAAGCGATTCTCGCTAGGCTGATAAGGTTCGGCATAGAGATAGCCGCAGTCCAGGCACCATCCTCCTCCGAGAAGCACATACTCGAGGGACGCCGCGAAACGGTGGCCATGTTCGCACTCCCACAGGAACTGTGTACCCTTCTTCCATGCTCCGGACCCGTCCTGCGCCCAAGGAGAAGCCTCCCATGCATGTTCGAGAGTAGCGTCAGGCAGAGTAGAGATCGCTGATGACATTGCCGTGACAGGCAATGAAGTGAGGTCAGGGATAAGAGCCGGATCGAGAAGACCGAGGCAACGTCCTCCGCGGAACTCGGCGGCCGCCTGGATCTCTTCCTTGGTGAGAGCATATATGCTCTTGCTCTCGTCATATCCATGGTCGAGATTCTCGGCCTCGCCGGACTGGACGGCCTTCTCAAGGTTCTTCTCCATGTATCCGGGACGCATCTGCGCCCATGAATGTATTCCTTCATAAGCCTCGCGCGAACCATAATACGCATTGAGGCGCTCAGGGTTGTTCTTCGCCCACGACTGTGTGCCCATGCCATCCTCGAAAGCAAATCTCTTCATGAACATCTTGATTGCCCAGGCAGGCGCAAGAGGCGCGAGCTTGTAATACCAGTCGAGCTGGCCCTTGAGCTGTGCGAAATACTCGTCGACAGGGAGGTTGGCGCGGAAATGGAGATACTTCTCGAGCTCATCCGCGTCCGTATACCACATTCCGTGGAAATTCCTCGTCGCGAACCACTTCGCCTCGAACACCTTCTCCGGTCCGGGAAGGCCGAGTCCATTGAGGAGACGCGTCTCGAACTCGTAGTTGCTCATGCGGTACTGCTCACCGCTGGAGATGTTGTAGAAACGGTTCCAGAACTCCTCCGGCACGTCATCCTCGATCACGTTGGCCATGAGCCTGCCGGAATCCTCTACGGTAGCCCATTCGAGGGCACCGCGCACTGGGACATGGAAGGCGGTCGGATTGACGACCTTGAGTATGCCCGCGTAGAGTATGCCGCTCTGGCGGAGGGATACCCAATGCTTCAGACCTGAATCCGCAAAGATCTTCTCGGCTGCGCACTTCGAAACCGAGTACATGTCGTACAGGCTCGCACGCTGAGGGTCACCGGTACGGCCCCAGAGGGTCTCGGCCATCCTGTTTCCATACTGGGCCACCGAACCTATATATACTACGCGGATGTCGTCCGCGTTCGGCTGCTCAAGCACGGCTTTCACCACATTCTGGGCTGCGGTGATGTTGACCTTGAGAGTCTTTTCGGGATAGTAGTCTGCGGCCGGGCTGACCATGCCTCCTACATGGAGGACATAGTCCGATCCCGCTACCGCCTTCTTCACGTCTTCGAGGACGCAGAGATCACCCCAGACGACGGTGACGGCGGGATCGTTCATATAAGGAGCCAGTGCCTTCTCGTTCTTCTTGCTCTTTCGCGCGAGCAGGCGTATGTCAAATCTGTCCTTCTTCTTAAGGATTTCCTGAAATCCATGCCACCCCATGTTGCCGGTGGCTCCGGACAGGAATACTGTCTTCTTCATTCTTTCGTATGGTTTAGCGTTAGGTAAGTTTCAGGTTATTTCAGCCAGCTCTCAGGATTCTGGGCCTTCTGGCCCTGCCATACCTCGAAGTGGACCTGGGTCTCTCCGTTGATGGTATCGACGATTCCGACCTGCTGACCGGTCTTCACCTTGTCTCCGGCCTTGACCAAAGTCGACTGGAGCTTGCAGTAGAGAGTGAAATAGTTGCCGTGCTGTACGAGCACGCACTGGTTGTATCCCGGAAGCACGACTATCTGCTTCACCACACCGTCGAACACGGCGCACACCTTTGCATTGGCCTGGGCAGCGATGTCAATTCCGTTGTTGAAAGGAAGCTTCACGTTGGTGAATACGGCATGGTAGTGCTGTCCGAACTTGCCGACCACCGGACCGTCCACCGGCCATGGGAGTCGACCCTTGTTCCTGGAGAACTCGGCTGCGAGGGCCTTGTCGACTTCCATCTTCTTGCCGTCGCTCTTGACGTTCTTGTCCGTGCTCTTCGATGCCGCGCTCATGGCCGCAGCGATGATCCTCTGTATCTCCTTGTTCAGGGACTCGACCTGCTTCTTCTTCGAAGCAAGCTCGTTCTCGTACTTGCGTCTGTTCTTCTGCAGGTCGTTCACGATCTTCTGATCGGCAGCCTGCTCCTGCTCGAGCTTCGCCTGCTCCTGCTTGCGTTCCACGCGCACAGCCTCACTCTCGGCCTTGAGCTTCTCCAGCTCAAGCTTCTCATACTCGAGTTCCTCCTTGGCCTCGCGCAGCTTGGTCGCCTGGTCCTTGAGGTTGCTCGAGAGGTTCTTGAAATAGCTGTAGCGGCGGAAACCCTGGGTGAGGTTCTCGCTGGCGATTATGTACATGTACCATATCCTCGTGTCCCTGTTTCTGTAGGATGCGTTCACGAGGCGCGAGTAATATGTCGAAAGGGTGTCGACGCGGCGCTGCAGCTCACCTATCTGGCGCTGATGGGCGTAGATGCTGTCGCTGTAGGTGCGGATCTTTCGGTCGCTCTCCGCGACCATCTCCCTCTGGAGGCTGACCTTCTTGCGGGAGAGTTCGAGCTGGGAAAGGGCGTTCTTGCTCTGCTTGCGGTTCTCGTTGAGCTGACGGTCGAGTATCGCCATCTCCTGCTCCAGCTTCTTTTTCTTTGCTTCTTGGGCGCGGGTATCCTGGGCCTGGAGAGATAGGCTCGCAAGACTCATCACGACGACGAGAGATATGACCCTGAACCACCTCATTTCTATTTCTCCTTGGCTGCAGCCTGGCTGCGGTACATCTCGGCGAGATCCTTCTTGCCGGTTGCTTCGAGCACGTCCGCATAGTGGCGGAGCTCCTCCGCGTTATCCTTTCCGCCGTAGATCATCACCCTCTTGAAGATAGCGAGGGCCTCGGTGTCCTTGCCCATGAGGTGGAGTATCCAACCGAAGGTGTCGAGATAGGTTGCATTATCCGGTTCGAGCTCCGTACACTTGCGGCTCATCTGATAAGCCTTCTTGAGCTTCTTGCCTGTCGTGCAGAGATAATATGCATAGTTGTTGAGAGCCGGCGCATAGTCAGGATCGTCCTTGAGCGCGGCCTCATAGTACTTGTATGCCTTCTTGTTGTCGCCGAGGGAATGGTAGCTGTCGCCGACATTGGCGTTTGCCACCGCGACCTGTTTCTTGTCGCCGGCCTTCTTTGCCCTCTCAAGCTGTATGAGAGAGAGGTCGAGCACCTTCCCGAGATTTCCGAGCTGATACTCCGCGTATGTCGCAATCTCCATGAAGGAGCTTTCCTCCGGGAACGTGAGCATAGCCTTCTCCGCGGTCTGAGCCACTCCGGCATAGTCGTCGTAGCCGAGCATCAGCGAGATAAGATAGCTTACGGCCATGTCGTTGTCCGGGTGGGTATCGGCGCAGAGCTGATAGAGGCGGTAGAGATCGTCGCGGTAGCCATGGACAAGCCTCTGGTCCGCATGCTGGACGATCTGCTTGAGATAGTCCATCTTCATTTCCGCCGGTGCCGAAGGGTCTGCCACGAATGGCTCCAAGGCCTCGATGAACTTCGCATAGTCCCTCTTCATCCTGTGAACCTCGGCCTTGCCGACCACCGCCGGCGCATAGCCCGGTGCCATGGAGAGAGCCTCGTCGTAGAGAGCCACGGCTATGCTGTCCTTGTACATGGAGAGGTTGTAGTCTCCGAGTATGCTGAGAATCTGAGGAGAAGGATATTCGTCATAAACGGACTCGAGGAAGTCATATGCTTCCTGCTGATGGTTCATCTGCCCGAGAAGCTGGAACCTGGCCATCGCGGTACCGTCGGAACGTCCCTGAAGGCCCTCGATCTTGTCAAGAATGTCCAGCGCATCCTCGTTCCTGCCGGTCGAAGAATAGAGTTCGATGAGATTGTAGTAGACATCGCTCTTCTTCGGGAAGTCACGGAGTATGGCCTCGTATTCCTTGATGGCCTGCTCGTCCCTGCCGGTTGCAGAATAGAGTACTGCAGCCCTCTGACGATACCAGTAGTTGGTGCTGTCGAGCTGGACCGCCTTCGTGATATGGAGCTCAGCCTGCTCGAGATCGTTCATGGCGGCTGCGCATAGGCCAAGGTAGTAGTGGGCAGCGTCCATCGAGTCATCCTTGTTCAGGATAGCCTGGAGGGTCGCCGCTGCCTTCTTGTAATCACCAGAGTCATACTGCTGGACTGCCTGGAGATAAGCGTTCTCGAGCACCTTGCGGTCAAAATCCTGCGCATGGAGAGTCATGCACGGAAAGACGATCGCGAGAACCAAGAGTATATTTTTCCAAGTATTTGCCATAACTGTGTCAACATACAAAAATAGTACATTTTATTTATATTTGCTGACGTGGCGCCTTCCCTCATGTTTGTTTTTGATGACGATGCAACGCGGAGCCACATTATTGCATCTATCAAGCGTATTATCACCAAACCCTCGTGACCGACGAACAGAAATTGGTCAATGACTGTCTCAAAGGAGACCGCATCGCGCAGAAGCAGCTTTTCGACAGGCTGGCTCCGCTGATGCTGTCCGTGTGCCTGCGCTACGTGGGCGACAGGGCGACGGCCGAGGACCTGCTGCAGGATGGTTTCGTTGCGCTGTTCTCCAAGCTTGAGACTTACAAGGGAGACGGTTCCTTCGAGGGATGGGCAAGGAAGATATTCGTGAACACGGCGCTGATGTTCCTCAGGAAGAAGGATGCGCTGAAGATGAGCGAGGATCTGGAGAGCGCCAGGGAGCTGAGTTCCGAGCTGTCGACCCAGATGCAGGACATCGGATACAAGGAGCTGATGAAGCTGATCACAGAGCTCCCGCCGGGATTCAGGACAGTCTTCAACATGTACGTGATCGAGGGATATTCCCACAAGGAGATCGCAGATGAATTAGGAATTACGGAGACCACCTCCAGGACCCAGCTCAGCAGGGCAAGGATATGGCTCCAGAACAGAATAGCAGAACAGTGATGCAGGAATTTGATAAGCTCGTAAGATCCATGATGGAGAACGGAAGGGAGGAAGTCCCTGCCGGTCTCTGGGATGCCGTGCAGAGTCAGCTTCCGGCAGCCGCTCCTGCAAAGACCCAGCGCAAGGCGGTGATCCTGACATGGACAAGGCGCGTCGGCGTCGCCCTCGCAGCAGCCGCTGCCCTCACTTTCGGCATCGTATATTCAGGCCGCAGACCTTCGAACGACCAGATCGAGATAGTCAGCGGAGCAAGGAACATGGTCGCTGACGTGGAGGAAGAGTCAATCTTCGTCGACGAGATGGTGACCAAAGCATCCGATTTCGTACCGAATGAGGTTCCTGACTCGCCCGTGAAGATACTTCGCCCAAGGCGCGTCGATTCGTCGAAGGCGACTTCTACCAGCAAGAACTCCCAGAGGAAAGACCTTGAGAAGGCCGCAGCTACCGAGGCCATCCCTCAGCAGAAGGCTGTTTCTACAGAGAATGCCGGCACCGCAGATAAGGTCGAAGAGAAGGCTGTCACTACCGAGAAGGTCAATGAGAACACTTCCGACACCAAGGCACTTGACATGATGGAATTCGAAGATTCATTCAAGGCCACCGCAAAGAAGCGCAAGAGTTCAGTATATTTCTCAGGAAACGCAAGCAGCAACACCAACCCTGCATCGAAGGGTCCGAACGGTATCATGAGAGTCCCAGCTGCAGCTCCTTCCGCAACCGGAATCACTGAGACCGGAGAATCTACCTTCATGATTCCTGTCAGCTTCGGTACCGGTATCAAGTTCCCTCTCGGCGAGCGCTGGTCCATCGGACTCGGAGTCAACGCCACTTACCTTGGCAGGACATACGCAGGTACATACAGGGAATACGACGAGAGCGGCATGCTTCTCAAGAGCGAGACCTACTCGGACATCAGGAACAATCAGTTCTATGTCGGCATCCCTGTCAACGCATATTTCAGCATCGTCAGCAACAGATTCGTGGACTTCTATGTATACGGTGGCGGCTCGGCTGAGAAGTGCGTCTATAACAACAACATCATGCAGTCACCTGGAGGAAACACCTACTTCAAGGGTCAGAAGGGTGGCGTGATGTTCTCGGCCGGACTCGGACTCGGTTGCGAGTTCATGGTGGCCGACCATCTCGGAATCTACATCGACCCAAGTGCAAGATACTATTTCAAGGGCAAGAACATGCCTAAGAGCGTAAGGACTCAGCAGCCTTTCATGGCTGGCATCGAGCTCGGTCTCAGGGTCAAGCTTTAAGATAATTCCTAGGCTGCCGAAAGGCGCCAAAGAGTATAACAACAACTACAAACTAACCAAGTGACGGCCACACCGTGAGGTGCAGCCGTCATTCTTTTTATGCTATCCTATTGCTACTTTGCGTATATCGCGTAGAGGGACGAGCCCGAACCGGACATCGATGCGTATACCGCTCCTCCGTCGTAGAGTTCCTGCTTTATCTCGGCGAGCCTTGGGTACTTCGCAAAGACCGTGGTCTCGAAATCATTGGCGAGAGCGTCCTTCCATGAAGATACAGGGCGGGAAAGTATCTCCTTCAGGCTGGTCTGAGGTACTGCGGGGACTATGCCCCTATATGCGTCGGCCGTAGATACCGCTATTCCCTGAGGCACAGTCACGACGAGCTTGTATGGACAATCCTCCGCGCCTTCCTGACCATAATCGAGTCCCTCGAGAGCAAAATCCTCCAACACCTCGCCCCTGCCGGAACCGAACATCGGACGGTTGTACACGAAGAATGCGCAGTCGCTGCCCAACTTTGCCGCATAGCTTGCGAGGACATCGTCGGAGAGGCCGAGCGAGAAAAGCTCGCTGATGCACCTCAACGCGAATGCCGCATCCGAAGAACCGCCGCCGAGGCCGGCACCTACCGGAGACCTCTTCTCGAGACGGATGCTCACGGCAGGGATATCATGATCAGCCTTGAGGAGCTGGTATGCCCTGACGGTAAGGTCTGTCATCGGATCCCAGTCGACTCCGCCTTCCTTGACGATGTCGATCGAGAATTCCTCGGACGGTACGATCTCCAGCACATCGGAGATCCCATGATATGGTACGAAGAGGGTTTCCAGGTCGTGGTAACCGTCTTCTCTCTTGCGCAGGACGTTGAGTCCCACATTTACTTTGACGTTCGGGTAGACTATCATATATCCCAAATATCATAAAAAATCTCTACATTTGGGATACCAATCATAAACTTACGGAAAAATGATAGCAAAAATCATCTACATCCTCGGCGTCCTCGCCGCTATCTGGTGTGTCCTTGACATCCTCAAGAAGAACTGTGGTCTCATCGAGAAGATACTCCTCTGCGTCCTCGTGCTCGCTTGCAGCTGGATCGGTATCGCTATCTACTATTTCCTCCTCCGCAACCGCATCTAGGATGCTCGAAGCGGGAATCAAGGGTCGTCAGGAGACAGTCGTCACTGAGGACCAGCTTGCCGTGAACGTCGGTAGCGGCAAGGTCAGGGTATTTGCTACCCCGATGATGATCGCTCTGATCGAGAAGACCGCGTCACTTTCGGTGGAGCCTGAGCTCGCCGAGGGTCAGACAACCGTCGGCACTATGCTCAACGTCTCGCACTGCTCTGCGACTCCTCTCGGTATGAAGGTATGGGCGGAAAGCGAGTTGGTGGAGATCGACCGCAGGAGGCTCGTGTTCAAGGTTGCGGCATATGACGAGGCCGGCCTCATCGGAGAGGGTACGCACAAGAGATTCATCATCGACATGGAGAAGTTCCAGTCGAAGACCGATTCCAAGAAAGCTCAGTAAAGACTGACTACAGAAACAAGCTACACCGGTCCTACGCAGCCTTTGCGCGGGACTGGTTTACTATTATCACGCCGCTGAACACAAGTACGGTTGCAAGCAGCTTCTGCCAGCTGAGGGTATCGATTCCCACGCAGATGCTGATCACAGCCGCTATGACAGGCTGGGTGTAGGAATACATGCTGACCAGGGTCGGGCGTATGCGCTGCTGTCCGTATGGGATGAGGAAGTACGCGAAGAAAGTCGCGAAAATGATGAGGAATCCTATCTCAAGGCCCACCTGCAGGGATATCTCCGAATAATGGGTGGTCACGAGTCCCTCCGCAGAGAACGGGAGCGACATCGCAAGCGCGAAGAGGAACATCCATTTCATGAAGGTCACGACGCTGTACTTGTTGATCAGCGGGCGGAAGATACCCAGGTAGCATGCGAAGCTCGAGGTGTTGAGCACGAGGAGCAATATGCCAAGAGGAGTGGTCTGATCCGCTCCTCGGTTCACGGTCACTGAGTTCAGGATGAGGAATATCACGCCTCCGAAGCTGAGGAACACGCCGAAGGCCTTCTTCCATGTGATCGGCTCCTTGAGGAAGACCGCCGCCACGAACATCGTGAAGATAGGAGTGATCGAGCCGATGATCGAAGTGTCGATCGCCGTAGTGACGGTGATGGCCTTCAGGAAGGTGAGCTGAGGCACGAAAAGGCCGAGGAAGGCCGCAACTGCTATGCTCAGTATATCCTTCGGATCCACTTTCTCCTTCGGCATGAAGAAGGATATTATCCAAAACAGGGAGACGGTTCCGATGGCCCTCAACGAGAAGAGGACGATGGGAGTCACGAGCCCAGAGTTCGCTATGTCCTTTGTCGTGACTATGTTTATTCCGAATATCGCATAAGCGGCCGCTGCCGCAAGATGTCCTGCTATCTGTCTCTTGTCCATACTGAGCTGACAGGCCTGTTCTAGCCAATCGGGCAGCAAAAATAGTCAAAAGAGTTTGATTAGTGAACTCTTTTTTCTGACTACAACGGAACCATTCGGTCGAGGAAGCGGTAGGATGAGGCTTCGGAAAGGTGGTTGAGACGGATGTCCGGGGACGCAGCCAGGTCAGCGATAGTACGGGCTATCTTCAGAATCCTCGTGCAGGCACGGGCGGAGAGTCCGAACCTTGTCATCAGCTTCTCCAGATAATCACGGCACTCCTGATCCAATGCACAATACTTGTTTATGAGGGCATTGTCCATCTCCGAATTGGAGAATATCCCGTCGTCCTTGAAACGCAAACGCTGGATTTCCCTTGCCGCAAGTACCCTCCTTGCGATGGTCTCCGAATGCTCGGCCTCCGGACGAGACATCATCTGCTTAGGATCCACCTGGTGGACCCAGAGATGGAGATCGATTCGATCCATGATCGGCCCCGAGAGCTTACTGAGGTATCCTTCCCTTCGTCCTGGAGTACAGGTGCAGCGATCCCCTTCCCCATAATACCCGCAAGGACAGGGATTGGATGCAGCGACCAGCATGAACGAGGCCGGATACACGACCTTCGTGCGTAATCGAGAGATGGTCACCTTCCTGTCTTCCATCGGAGCCCTCAACACTTCTATCAGCCTCTTGGGCGCTTCGCAGAATTCGTCGATCATGAGCACGCCGTTATGCGCGAGGCTGATTTCACCAGGCATGATGGTCTCGGATCCACCCCCGATCAGAGCCGGGACGGAAGCGCTCACATGAGGTGCCCTGAAGGGTCGCTGCCTTATGAGTCCACAACCCTCCTTCGTCCTTCCGGCGACTGAGTATATCTTGCTCGTCTGAAGGGCTTCCTCGGTGTTCATCGGGGGCAGGATCCCTGCGAGCGCCTTGGCCATGGAGCTCTTTCCGGAACCTGGAGGGCCGATGAGAATTACATTATGCGAGCCTGCCGCTGCAATCTCCAGTCCCCTCTTTGCGCCCTCCTGACCGATGATCTCGGAAAAGTCCATGACATCCGTAGAACTGTCGCTCACTACTCTGGGCGTATTTCTCACGAGCAGGTCATCTCGGCAGACCTCCCCTCCTACGATCTCCAGCACTTCATCCAGCGTCTCCACTCCGTAAATCTTCATATCCTCGAAGTCGGCCGCCTCCAAGGCAGAAGCCTTAGGAAGCACGCAACCCTCGAAACCCTCCAGCTTGGCCAATTCGCATATCGGAAGAGCTCCAGGCACAGGCCTTATCGACCCGTCAAGCCCGAGTTCACCCATTATGACATAGCGACCTAGCAGGGGCATTTCAACCTGACCAGATCCAGCCAGTATTCCCAAGGCGATCGGGAGGTCATAGCCGCTGCCCTTCTTATGCATGTCAGCAGGTGCCAGATTTATGACTATCTTCTTCCCTGGCACCCTATAGCCAATACTGCTTATGGCTGTGGATGTCCTGAGGACGCTTTCCTTCACTGCGGCATCAGCCAGTCCTACCAGATGGATGCCTATTCCGTTGGTCACCTCCACCTCGACGGTGACCCTCTGGGCTTCGATGCCTATGCACCTCGCCCCGTAGATGTTGATCAGCATTGCGTGTATTTCTAATGTCCAAGGCGAAGATGGGCACTAAAAAAATGAATCTACCCGGTAAAAATGCATATATGCCACGGAAAAATGTTTGTTTTTTCAAAAACGGGGAAGCAGTCATTTCTATACCTATTTTAGCGGAAAAGGACAATGGTATGAGAAGATTATTCATGTTGGTAATGGCATCCTTGCTGGCAGTTGGGTGCGATCTGGTGGACATGATCCGAGGTGCGAACGAAGAGGATGAACCAGAGGAAATCGTAAGGACAGAGGTATACGAAACCTTGCTGATGAGTGCCGTATCTTATCCTGAAGGCTATGACTGGAGACAGGACGCACACTATGGAGAGGTTCCCTGCAGCCTCCTGCTGATGACAGCGGACAGCGTGCTGCTGAGCCGTCCTGTCGGCGACCTTTACTGCACGGCATCGGACATCGACATGCACCGTATAGTGGGAGGCAAGCTGTATGATGACTGGGCGACCGATGAGGAGACGGTCATTCGCTGCAACGGGGAGATCGCGTACAGCATCTACGGACGCGAAATGGTAATATCCATGACCGAACAAGGAGGAGCGATGTACTCTCTCGGCTATCCGAAGTCCAAGGGAGGATATGTGCTGAGAAAGGACGGCAAGGCCATATCCCAAAGCTCCGAGGTCCTGCCGGCGACTCCGCTGATGATGGACCACGGCGTGCTGAGCTTCACCGGGGTCAGCCGCGACGAGGATGGCAACACTCAGTGGTGCATCGTGGAGAACGGCAAGATCTTGCCGGTAGATCATCCTTCCGAAAGCGCAAGGATAGTCAAGATGCTCCGCGCAGGCGGGAAAAGGCACAGGGCAATAAAGGCAGGCACATATCTCATCCTGACCATTGATGACGAGACTTTCTTCGTCGGCGTCAACATCACGGAGGACTATGAGCCTGGGGAATTCCTGTACGACGGATACCGTAGTGAATGCTACTTCGACGCGGTGAAGTTATCAGACGACGGCAGCCATGAGTATATAGTCTGGAAAGATGGCGAACAGGTATACAGTTACCATGGAGAGTTCAGGAAGGCAGCATGGTGTGTCGCTGACGGAAACCTCTGCATACTAGGTCTGGACGTGGAGAAGGAAAAGTGGATGATCATTCGGAACGGAATTGTTAGCGAACTCGAGGCTGGCTTGAAGCCACTGGGGTCCGCGGCGATGCTGATCCACGACGATGTACTATATATTGCGCTGGTGGATCAGAACGACGATGCCGTCCTGTGGAAGGACGGCATCGTGAAGAGTTTCGGTATCCATGGTTTCATCGACCACCTAGCAATAGGCGATGTTACCAGACTAGTGTACGGGACTGGTCGGGATTGACCCTTATCGTGACCTTGAGAGTCTCCTCAGGAAGGAGTTCCTCAACGTTCTCAGGCCATTCCATCAGGCACAGACATCCGCTGTCAAGATAATCGTATAGGCCTATGTCCATTGCCTCTGACGGCTTGGTGATGCGATAGAAGTCGAAGTGGAAGATAGACTCTCCGTCTGCAGCGACATACTCGTTGATGATGGTGAAGGTAGGAGAGCATACGGCGTCACCAACTCCGAGGACGCGGCAGAGCGCGGTCGTGAAGGTGGTCTTGCCAGAGCCCATAGGCGCATAGAACGCAATGAGCTTGCTATCCCCTATCTTGGAGAGGAATTCCTCGGCGGCCCTGTCTATGTCCGCAAGGTTCTTTATGACGACTTCGTTCATGTATGCTTATAGTATTGATCTGATGGCGTCCTCTATCTCCGCAGCGAGAGACTCGCGAAGTTCCTCATCCTCGATGCCCTGGAGGGCAGGGTGGATGAACGAGATCATCTGGAGGGTACGCGCCTCCTTGAGGGTGATGCCTCGGCTGCGCATATAGAACTGCTCATCCTCGTTGAGACGGCCTACGGTCGCTCCATGGGAGCACTTGACATCGTCCGCATATATCTCGAGCTGAGGACGCGTATCCACGCGTGCATCGTCGCTGAGGAGAATATTGTGGTTCGACTGGTATGCCTCGGTCTTCTGCGCATCCTGAGCTACGATTATCCTACCGTCGAAACCGACATGGGACTTGCCGCCGGCGATACCCTTGAAGAGCTGGTTGCTGTTGCAATGGCCGACCTTGTGGTTGAGATTCACGCTGATGTTCACCTTCTCCTCGGCACCGCAGACATAGACTCCAAAGAGGTTCGCCTGAGCTCCATCTCCGTCGAGTTCGACTGAGAGTGGCAGATCGCAGCTTACGCCCGGCATGACGACTATGGTCATGTCGAGAGTCTCACCGGCTCCGAGAGTGAAGCTGGCAGGAATCTGAGGCAGCGCTGTGCCTGGCTTTATGACGTAAAGCTTGTGCATGGTCTACTCGGTAATGCTGTCGTAACCCTTTTCCTCGATCTGATCAACGAGCTCGCGGCCTGCGGTCTTGACGATGCGTCCGTCCTTGAGGACATGAACGACGTCTGGCACGATATAGTCGAGAAGCCTCTGGTAGTGGGTGATGACGATGGCAGCCTTCTCCGGAGTATGGAGAGAGTTCACGCCGCTCGCCACGATGCGGAGAGCGTCCACGTCAAGTCCGCTGTCAGTCTCGTCGAGAATGCTGAGGGTCGGATCGAGCATCGCCATCTGGAAGATCTCGTTACGCTTCTTCTCACCGCCGGAGAATCCGACGTTGACCTCACGCTTCGAGAACTCGCCCTTCATCTGCACGAAGGCCATCTTCTCCTTCATGAGCTTGAGGAACTCGCCTGCCTTCATAGGCTCAAGGCCCTGGGCCTCTCTACGGCAGTTCACCGCAGTCTTCATGAAGTTGGTTATGCTGACACCCGGAATCTCCACGGGGTACTGGAAGGAAAGGAAGATACCTGCCCAGGCCCTCTGCTCAGGAGTCATCGCGAGAAGGTCCTGGCCCATGAAGGTAATGGAACCTTCGGTCACCACGAACTGGGGCTTGCCGGCGAGCACGGCGCTGAGCGTACTCTTTCCAGCACCGTTAGGGCCCATCACCGCATGGATTTCACCCTTCCTGATGGTGAGATCCACACCCTTGAGTATTTCCTTGTCCTCCACTCTTGCATGGAGATTTCTGATTTCGAGAAGTATATCGTTCATATCAGGCTTTTTTTCTGTAAAGCTTCATCCATCCCACGAGGGATACGATGCCGTTGATGAGGTAGAGTGCACATACGATAGGCATGAATACATGTCCTACGCTGATGTGGAGTATGAGCTGGGTGATGTTCACGAGCAGCCATGCAACCCAGCAATCCCATTTCTTAAGTGCGCTGAGGAACTGTGCGACGAGGATGAGCACGGTCACGCATGAGTCGAGGTAAGGATGCGGATCCAGAGGGAAGAGAGTGTCGAGGGTCCATCCCCAGAGACCGGCGATGAGGAACACCGAGCCGATCGCGAATGCCCTTCCTGCCCATGAGAGCATGGAAACCTTGAGGGCGCTGGCATCCGCGCTGCTCTCCTCTTCCTTCTTCGGATGTGTCCAGCGATAATGGCCCATGATGTTGATCGCGAGCGATATCGGCTGAAGCAGGAGGCTTGCGTAGAGGTTCTTGTTCCAGAACATCAGGAACAGCGCTGCGGTATAGAAGTATCCCACCCAGAAATTGTATTTGCTGTTGCGACCCGCGAGGAACACGCAGGTGAGACCGAGCACCGATGTGATGATGTCGATCAGCAGCACCGGATAGTCTCCGGCAAAGGTGAATACAGTGTAATTGATCCAGTCCATGATAGTTTATCCAATAGATCCTTCGAGTGAGACGGAAAGGAGCTTGCGCGCCTCGACTGCAAACTCCATCGGGAGCTTCGCGAGGACTTCCTGCGCATATCCATTTACGATGAGGCCAACAGCCTCTTCAGGGCCTATACCGCGTTGGTTGCAGTAGAAGAGCTGGTCTTCACTGATCTTCGAGGTGGTCGCCTCGTGCTCCACGGTGGCCGTACGGTTAGAATTTTCGATTACCGGGAAGGTATGTGCTCCGCACTTGTCTCCGATGAGGAGGCTGTCGCACTGCGAGAAGTTACGGGCATTGTCAGCCCCCGGAAGCATCTTAACGAGGCCTCGGTAGCTGTTCTGGCTGTGTCCTGCCGATATACCCTTGCTGACGATGCGGCTGCGGGTATTCCTTCCGGCATGGATCATCTTCGTTCCGGTGTCCGCCTGCTGGTAGTTGTTGGTGACGGCCACGGAATAGAACTCGGACGACGAATTGTCACCCTTGAGTATGGTGGAAGGATATTTCC
Organism: Candidatus Cryptobacteroides sp.; assembly: GCF_056207615.1. Taxonomy (NCBI): domain Bacteria; kingdom Pseudomonadati; phylum Bacteroidota; class Bacteroidia; order Bacteroidales; genus Candidatus Cryptobacteroides; species Candidatus Cryptobacteroides sp. Next base: position 14,818 of record NZ_JBAEER010000150.1, read on the forward strand.
ATGTGATTGCGGATCCGGTCTCGACCTGAGTCCAGCTCAGATGGCTGCCGCTGCCCTTGCAGATACCGCGCTTGGTCACGAAGTTGAAGATTCCGCCCTTGCCCTGCGCATCTCCCGGATACCAGTTCTGGACGGTGGAGTACTTCACGTCGGCATCCTTCTCGACCACGATCTCGACGACCGCGGCATGGAGCTGGTTCTCGTCACGCATAGGCGCGGTGCAACCTTCCATGTAGCTCACGTATGAGCCTTCGTCTGCGACGATGAGGGTACGCTCGAACTGGCCGGTGCCCTTCGCATTGATGCGGAAGTAGGACGAGAGCTCCATAGGACAGCGCACGCCCTTGGGGATATAGCAGAACGAGCCGTCACTGAACACGGCGCTGTTCAGAGCTGAATAGTAGTTGTCTCCGGCGGGAACGACGGTAGCGAGATACTTGCGGACGAGGTCCGGGTGCTCCTGCACTGCCTCCGAGAACGAGCAGAAGATGATGCCCTTCGCCGAGAGAGCCTTGCGGAAGGTGGTCTTCACGGAAACGGAATCGAACACGGCATCGACGGCGACGTTCGAAGAGCTCTGGGGTTCCTCTGCTGCCTTCACTCCGGCAAGCACTTCCCTCTCCGAAAGTGGAATTCCGAGCTTGTCGAAGGTCTTCATGAGCTCAGGGTCGATCTCCTTCGGACGGTCGCTCTCCTTCTTCGGAGCAGCATAGTAGATGATATCCTGGAAATCTATCTCCGGGATATCAAGGTGGGCCCACTTCGGTACAGGCATGGTCTGCCACTTGCGGAACGCCTTGAGGCGGAACTCAAGCAGCCACTCCGGCTCGTTCTTCTTGGCCGAGATAAGGCGGACGATGTCCTCGTTCAGACCTTTCGGAATGAACTCCTGCTCGACCTCCGTGACGAATCCGTGCTCGTACTCCTGGGTCGTTATGTCTTCAATGATATTTTCCATCTTAAAATGCGTTGGCAAAGGTAAGAAAAATGTTATTTTTGTGTCCTATAATTGGAACTATAAACTAACAACATGAGAGTAATCATTGAACCTAGCTACGCCGAACTTTCAAAGTGGGCAGCTAACTATGTTGCAAAAAAGATCAACGAGGCCAATCCGACCCCTGAAAAGCCATTCAAGCTCGGATGTCCTACCGGCTCTTCCCCTCTCGGCCTCTACAAGGAGCTCATCGCCCTCAACAAGGCCGGAAAGGTTTCTTTCCAGAACGTTGTAACCTTCAACATGGACGAGTATGTGAATCTCCCAGAGGAGCATCCTGAGTCTTACCACAGCTTCATGTGGACCAATTTCTTCAGCCACATCGACATCAAGAAGGAGAACGTGCACATCCTCAACGGTAACGCTCCAGACCTCGCAGCAGAGTGCGCTCAGTACGAGGAGGCAATCAAGGCTGCCGGCGGAATCGACCTCTTCATGGGCGGAATCGGCCCTGACGGTCACATCGCATTCAACGAGCCAGGCTCATCTCTCACCAGCCGCACACGCGTGAAGACCCTCACCACTGACACCATCATCGCAAACTGCCGCTTCTTCGACAACAACGTCGACCTCGTCCCTAAGACAGCCCTCACCGTCGGCGTAGGTACAGTCATGGACGCCAAGGAAGTGCTCATCGTATGCAACGGCCACAACAAGGCCCGCGCTCTCCAGCACGGAATCGAGGAAGGCATCAGCCAGATGTGGACCATCAGCGCCCTTCAGATGCACCCACACGCAATCATCGTCTGCGACGAGGCTGCCTGCGGCGAGCTCAAGGTCGACACCTACAAGTACTTCAAGGATATCGAGAAGGACAACCTCTAATCGACAGTCCCATGGCCGGAAGCGGCCCTTGAATCGAGTAGGAGGAAAACAAAAGTAGTTTCCTCCTACTTTTGTTTTCCGACCTCTCACACCACCGTACGTGCCGTTCGGCATACGGCGGTTCTTCATTGTTCAGTGCAATTTGACGTAGTAGTCCATAAGACAAGGATAG
>NZ_JBAEER010000151.1:0-13917 GCF_056207615.1 Candidatus Cryptobacteroides sp.
CTCGGAGCTGCAGTGCTCGAGGAACTCGGAATCGCTCCTGAGGACGTGGACAAGATTGCTGACGTTCCTTATCGTGAACTCTATGACGCTGGCCAGAGGGCTATGGCCAGCAGCATCGGAAGGCGTACTCCCGGTACTCCTATGATGTGGGGCTTCGGCCCTGTCCCAGACGGGGAGACTCTTCTCCAGCAGCCTTTCCAGGACAATCTTGCAGCCATCTCGTCTGATGTTCCGCTCATGATAGGAACCACCTTCAACGAGCTTCAGAGGGCTATCTACAACATGGAAGGTGAACTTTCATTCGAGGATGCGAAGCCTATGCTTGAGCCTGTGTTCGGCGATCTTACCGATGAGCTCATCTCCGAGTTCCAGAAGGCCTACCCGGGCTGGACCGCGAAGGACCTCGTGTCCATGGACCGTATGTTCCGTCCTAAGACCATCATCTGCGCAGACGCAATCACCAAGGAGAGGAGCGCTGACACATGGATGTACATGTTCGACTGGAAGTCTCCTGTCAGCGGCGCATCTGTACACGGCAATGAACTTGCGTTCTGCTTCAACACTCTCCACCTTGCTCCAGGCCAGAATCCGAACCCTACAGAAGCTGACCTCAAGCTCGCAGACATCATGAGCGAGTCATGGGCTAACTTCGCGAAGACAGGTGACCCTAACATCGCCGGACAGCCACAGTGGCATCCGTATACCGCAGAGAACGGCGAGCTCTTCGTATATGATTACGAGTGCGTGATCAAGAACAACTTCGACCGTAGGCTGCAGGAAATCATCAATGCATGCTGCTTCCGTCAGCTTGATGACTTCAGGGCTTCGAGAGCAAACAAACTTCAGTAAAAAATTTCCGTAACTCTTGATTATTTGAAAGAGAATCAAGATATTTGCATTACATGAAGACAAGGAACAACAATTATTGGTGGTGGCGTCTGTTACAACTCAAGTAGTCGTAGGGGGTTTAAGCCAATATGTAATCATACATGGAGCTCAGACGTAATACGACTGAGCTCCATTTTTTGTGAAATAAATTATCAACTATATAATAACAACTTAATAACTTATCGAAATGGAAGAGAAAATTCCTTACAAGATCTACCTCTCTGAGGACGAACTCCCAAAGCAGTGGTACAATGTCCGCGCTGACATGAAGGTTAAGCCTGCACCACTTCTCAACCCAGGTACCCTCCAGCCGCTTACTCTCGAGGACCTCAATCCAATTTTCTGCGAGGAACTCAACAAGCAGGAGCTTGACAACGACACCAAGTATTTCGACATTCCAGAGGAGATACTTTCTTTCTACAAGATGTATCGTCCTTCACCACTCGTAAGAGCTTACTTCCTCGAGAAGGCTCTCGGCACTCCAGCCAAGATCTACTATAAGTTCGAGGGAAACAACACTTCAGGTAGCCATAAGCTCAACTCTGCAATTGCTCAGGCATACTATGCAAAGAAGCAGGGCCTCAAGGGTGTGACCACGGAGACCGGAGCTGGCCAGTGGGGTACTGCACTCAGCATGGCATCTACCTACTTCGGACTCGACTGCAAGGTATTCATGGTTAAGTGCTCTTATGAGCAGAAGCCTTTCCGTCGCGAGGTGATGCGTACCTTCGGTGCATCTGTTACTCCTTCACCTAGCAACACTACCAATGTGGGTCGCAAGATCCTCGAGGAGCATCCTGGTACCACCGGTAGCCTTGGTTGCGCTATCTCTGAGGCTGTTGAGGCTGCTGTTACCAACGAGGGCTACAGGTATGTTCTCGGTTCTGTGCTCAACCAGGTTCTCCTTCATCAGACAGTGATCGGCCAGGAGGTACAGACCGCTCTCAAGAAGTATGGCAACAAGCCTGACATCCTCATCGGATGTACCGGTGGTGGATCTAACCTCGGTGGTTTCGCAACTCCTTTCATCGGTGAGATGCTCCGCGGAGAGGCAGACTACAAGATCATCGCTGCAGAGCCTGCATCTTGCCCAAGCTTCACCAAGGGTAAGTTTGCTTACGACTTCGCCGACACAGGACGTATCTGCCCACTCGCTAAGATGTACACTCTCGGTAGCCAGTTCATCCCTTCAGCTAACCACGCTGGCGGTCTCCGCTTCCACGGTATGAGCACCATCCTTTCTCAGCTCTACCATGACGGTCTCTTCGAGTGCCGCGCAGTCGAGCAGACCGAGGTGTTCAAGGCAGCCGTTACCTTCGCTCGCGCTGAGGGTACCCTTCCAGCTCCTGAGAGCAGCCACGCTATCAAGATCGCCATCGACGAGGCTCTCAAGTGCAAGGAGACAGGCGAGGCTAAGACCATCGTCTTCAACCTTTCAGGTACCGGTTACTTCGACCTCGTTGCTTACGAGAGGTACAACTCTGGTACAATGGACGACGTGATTCCTACAGACGAGGAGCTCGAGAAGTATTTCGCTATGCTTCCTAAGGTAGAGGAATAATCTACAATCCGATATTAAAGGTTGACTCCCGGTAACTTCACAGCTACCGGGAGTCTTTTTTAGTATTGGAACTATGTTGGAGAAATTAGGCTTTCGCCTTCTCTTTTCTCTTATTCTGAAATTGTTTTCACGAACGACATGAACAGAGGGTGCGGATTGAGCACGGAAGTCGAGTACTCCGGATGGAACTGACCTCCGATGTACCACCTGTGTTCAGGGATTTCGACGACCTCGACGAGGCCGGTCTCAGGGTTGGTGCCGACGCACTTCATGCCTGCGGCTTCGAATTTCTCGATGAATGAGCTGTTGAATTCATATCTGTGGCGATGACGCTCCTTGATGAGCGGAACTCCGTAGATCTCTCTTGTCCGGCTGCCTTCCTTGAGCTCGCATGCGTATGCACCCAACCTCATGGTACCTCCCAACTCGGTGAGGTTCTTCTGGTCTTCCATGATGTCGATGACGTTGTGGGTGGTGTCGTTGTCGAACTCCCTGCTGTTCGCATCCTCCATGTGGAGGACGTTGCGGGCGAAATTGATGACCATCATCTGCATTCCGAGACAGATGCCGAAGGTAGGGATGTCGTTGACCCTGGTGTATTCGGCGGCGATGATCTTACCTTCGATGCCTCGTGTGCCGAAGCCTGGACATACGACGATTCCGTCCAGCTCGGACAGCATGTCGCCGACGTTCTCCTTGGTGATCTTCTCGCTGTTCACGAACTCCACCTTGACCTTACAGCCGTTGTAGATTCCGGCGATGATGAGGCTCTCCCTGATGCTCTTATAGGCGTCCTGGAGGTCGTATTTGCCCACGAGGCCAACCTTGACCTGCTTCTTGGCACTGTGCATCCTCTCCACGAAGTCGTACCAACCGTGCATGTCGGTTTCCTCAGCGGCAGGAATGTCCATCTTCCTGAGTATGGCCTTGTCGAGTCCCTGATTGAGCATGTTGATAGGAACGTCGTAGATGCTCGGAAGGTCCTCGCTCTGGATCACGCAGTCCTGGTCCACGTTGCAGAAGGATGCCACCTTCCTTAGCAGACCGTCTTCGAGATGAACCTCGGTGCGGAGCACGAGAATCTCGGGCTGGATACCCATTCCCTGAAGTTCCTTGACCGAATGCTGGGTAGGCTTGGTCTTGAGTTCACCTGCGGCCTTGAGATACGGGATGTAGGTGAGGTGCAGGTTTATGCATCGCTTTCCGAGTTCCCATCTGAGCTGACGTATCGCCTCCATGAAAGGCGCGCTCTCGATGTCGCCGATGGTACCTCCGACCTCGATGATGATGAAGTCGTATTTCACAGGATCATCGACCCTGAGCATCCTCCTCTTGATCTCGTCTGTGATATGAGGTACCACCTGGATCGTCTTGCCGAGGTAGTCACCGCGACGCTCCTTGTCGATCACGGCCTTGTAGATACGGCCGGTGGTGATGGAATTGCCGCGGGTGGTGCGTATTCCGGTGAAGCGCTCATAATGTCCGAGGTCCAGGTCCGTCTCCATTCCGTCTTCGGTCACATAGCACTCTCCATGCTCGTAAGGGTTGAGCGTACCAGGGTCGATATTGATGTATGGGTCGAACTTCTGGATTGTAATCCTATATCCACGTGCCTGCAGGAGCTTTCCTACCGACGCCGAAATGATTCCCTTTCCCAGCGATGATACCACACCGCCCGTTACGAAGATGTATCTTGTTTCCATATTCTGAATGCTTCTCTTTTCTATTTGTATTCTGACCAGCTCTTGATCGCAAGATCGTCCGGCGTGATGGTACAGAAGCACTGGATGAATGCTGCTGCGAGTCGTGCGTTGGTGATCAACGGAATGTTGAGGTCCACTGCCGACCTTCTGATCTTGTATCCGTTAGAGAGCTCATGGACGGTGAGGTTCTTCGGAATGTTCACCACCATGTCGATCTCATGGCTGTGCATAAGGTCGAGTGCCTGTGGGGTCTTCTCGGGCTCGCTAGGCCAGTAGACGAGGGTGTTCGGAACCTTGTTGTCCTTGAGGAAGCGGCTTGTTCCCTTGGTCGCATAGATCTGATATCCCTTCGAGATGAGCATCTTGGCGGCGTCGAGCATGGCTGCCTTGTCCTTGGTCTGGCCTGTAGAGAGGAGCACACCCTTCTGCGGGATCCTGTTACCTACTGCGAGCATTGCCTTCATGAGGGCAGTGTTGGTGTCGTCTCCGAGGCAACCAACCTCTCCTGTCGATGCCATGTCGACACCGAGCACAGGATCAGCCTTCTGGAGCCTGTTGAAGCTGAACTGCGAAGCCTTGATGCCGACGTAGTCGAAATCGAAGAACGACTTCTCAGGCTTGGTGACAGGGCGGCCGAGCATCACCTTGGTGGCGAGGTCTATGAGGTTGATCTTCAAGATCTTGCTGACGAATGGGAACGAACGGCTGGCGCGGAGGTTACACTCGATTACCTTTATCTCATTGTCGCGCGCGAGATACTGGATGTTGAACGGACCCGAGATGTGGAGCTCACGGGCGATCTCCGCAGAGATCTTCTTGATCCTTCTTACCGTCTCGACATAGAGCTTCTGCGCTGGGAACTGGATGGTAGCGTCACCGGAATGAACTCCGGCATACTCGATGTGCTCGGAGATTGCATAGGCCAGGATTTCGCCGTCCTTTGCCACTGCATCCATCTCTACCTCCTTGGTGTTCTGCATGAACTTGGAGATCACGACAGGATGCTTCTGGCTGACGTTCGCTGCGAGGGTGAGGAATTTCTCGAGCTCATCCATGTTCGAACATACGTTCATGGCCGCACCGCTGAGCACATACGATGGACGTACGAGGACAGGGAAGTCTACCTTCTTGATGAACTTCCTTACTTCCTTCATTGAAGTAAGCGCGCTCCATTCTGGCTGGTCGACGCCGATGCGGTCGAGCATTGCCGAGAACTTGTCCCTGTCTTCCGCATTGTCGATGTATCGCGCCTGGGTGCCGAGGATTGGAACCTTCTGCTCGTCGAGGGTCATCGCAAGGTTGTTCGGTATCTGACCGCCTGTGCTGACGATCACGCCGTGAGGAGTCTCGAGGTCGATGATGTCGAGCACGCGCTCCTTCGAAAGCTCGTCGAAATAGAGCCTGTCGCAGATGTCGTAGTCCGTGGACACGGTCTCCGGGTTATAGTTCACCATGATGCTGCGGTATCCCTCCTTCCTGATGGTGTTAAGGGCCTGTACGCCACACCAGTCGAACTCTACCGACGATCCGATGCGGTATGCGCCGCTGCCGAGCACGATGACGCTCTTGCCGTCCTTCTCGAAATTGATGTCATGTGCGATTCCGTTGTAGGTGAGGTATAGGTAGTTCGTCTTGGCTGGATACTCCGCTGCGAGTGTGTCTATCTGCTTCACATAAGGGAGTATGCCCATGGCTTTCCTTACCTGACGGACGTTGAACATTGCCTCCTCGAGATCGGTGTCGTGCTCCATTCTCATTCCGCGGGCAATCTGGAAATCGGTGAATCCGTACTTCTTCGCCTTGACCATCATCTCCTTTGTGATGGTGGTGATATTGTACTTGCCGAGCTCCTTATATATGTCGTGTATCTTCTTGAGCTTCTCGAGGAACCACTTGTCGATCTTAGTCAGGTCGTGTATCCTGTCTACGTCGTATCCTGCTGCGAAGGCCTTCTCGATAGCGAAGATTCGCTTGTCGGTAGGAGAGCGGAGCGCCTTGTCGACGTCGTCCAGCTCGAGTTCCTTGTTGCCTACGAATCCGTGCATGCCCTGGCCTATCATACGAAGTCCCTTCTGGATCGCCTCCTCAAAGGTTCTTCCGATTGCCATGACCTCACCGACGCTCTTCATCGAGCTGCCGAGCTCACGGTCTACGCCTCTGAACTTGCCGAGATCCCAGCGAGGAATCTTGCAGACCACGTAGTCGAGCGCAGGCTCGAAGAACGCAGGAGTAGTGCGGGTGACGCTGTTGCTGAGTTCGAAGAGACCATATCCGAGTCCGAGCTTCGCTGCGATGAAAGCGAGAGGGTAGCCGGTCGCCTTCGATGCGAGCGCAGAGCTGCGTGAGAGACGGGCATTTACCTCGATGACCCTGTAGTCTTCGCTCATAGGGTCATAAGCGTACTGGACATTACACTCTCCGACTATTCCGATATGGCGTACGATGCTGATGCTCAGGGATCTGAGCTTGTGGTAGTCTGTGTTGCTGAGTGTCTGCGAAGGAGCGATGACTATACTCTCTCCGGTGTGGATGCCGAGAGGGTCGAAGTTTTCCATGTTACAGACGGTGATACAGTTGTCGTAGCGGTCGCGTACGACCTCATACTCAATTTCCTTCCATCCCTTAAGGCTCTTCTCGACGAGTACCTGAGGAGAGAAGCTGAACGCTTTCTCGGCGAGAGTGTTGAGCTCTTCCTCGTTGTCGCAGAAACCACTTCCGAGACCTCCGAGAGCGTACGCTGCCCTGAGGATGACTGGATATCCGAGGTCCTGGGCAGCCTTGCGGGCCTGCTCGATGTTCTCGCATGCGTGGCTCTTGATGGTCTTTACTCCGATCTCGTCAAGCTTGCCGACGAAAAGTTCCCTGTCCTCGGTGTCGATGATGGCCTGGACTGGGGTTCCGAGCACCTTGACTCCGTATTTCTCGAGCACGCCGCTCTTGTGGAGCTCGACTCCGCAGTTGAGAGCGGTCTGACCGCCGAAGGCGAGGAGTATGCCTTGTGGGCGCTCCTTCTCTATGACCCTCTCCACGAAGTAAGGAGTCACAGGAAGGAAATAGATCTGGTCGGCAACGCCTTCGCTTGTCTGTACGGTAGCGATGTTTGGATTGATGAGGATGGTCTCGATACCTTCCTCCCTAAGTGCCTTGAGGGCCTGTGAACCAGAATAGTCGAACTCTCCGGCTTCACCTATCTTGAGTGCTCCTGATCCGAGGAGCAGAACCTTGCTTATCTTCTTGTCTATCATCGCTACAGGGTCTTTACAAATTCATCGAAAAGGAATTCAGTGTCGAGAGGGCCGGCGCAGGCCTCCGGGTGGAACTGCACAGAGAACCATGGGTGTTTGACATGCTTGATGCCCTCGTTGGAACCATCATTCATGTTCACGAAGAGCTCCTTCCAGTTAGGGCCGAGGGTCTTCGCATTGACAGCGTATCCGTGGTTCTGGGTCGTGATGTAGCACTTCGGTTCTCCGACCATGCGCACAGGCTGATTGTGGCTGCGGTGTCCGTACTTGAGCTTGACGATGCTGGCTCCGGCGGCCTTTCCGAGCATCTGGTTGCCCATGCATATTCCCATGATAGGACGTACTCTTCCGCCGTTGTGTATTTCGCTCTCCATGAAAAGACGCAGGTGTTCAGCAGTCTTTCCGCAGGTGTCAGGGTTACCAGGTCCGTTTCCGAGGAAGAGACCGTCGAAGTCCATGTCCCTGAAGTCGTGGTTCCATGGGACCCTTACTACCTCAAGTCCGCGATTGATCAGGCATCTGATGATATTGTCCTTCACTCCGCAGTCGATGAGGACCACTTTCTTTCCTATCGGGTTCTCCGGGGTGTAGCAGATGATTTCCTTGCATGAGACCATGTCCACGAAGTTCTTTCCGTCGTACTCAGCATCAGCGACCTCGTCCATGCCTTCGATGAGTATCTTTCCCATCATCACACCCTTCTCCCTGAGTATCTTGGTGAGCTCGCGGGTGTCGATTCCGGTGATTCCGGGCACCTTCTCACGCTTGAGCCAGTCGCTGAGTGACTCATTGCTGAGCCAGTGGCTGTGCTCCTCGCTGTAGTCGCATACCACCATACCGGATACGTGAATCCTGCTGCTCTCCATGTAGCTGCTTAATCCGTTTGCCTCGGCTCCGTCCGAAGGCACTCCGTAGTTGCCTACCAAGGGGTAGGTCATCACCATGATCTGACCCTCGTACGAAGGGTCAGTGAGACTCTCCGGATATCCTGTCATCGCCGTGTTGAATACGATCTCTCCGGCAACAGACTTCTCGTAGCCGAACGAGTAGCCGTGGAATTCGGTTCCGTCACTTAGTCTTAGAGTTGCTTTCCTTTCCATCTTATTTAGTTCCATATACTTTTTCGTAGTAGTCGATGAATGCTGAGTTGAGTATCCTGAATCCGCCAGGAGTAGGGTAGTCGCCGCTGAAATACCAGTCTCCGAGGTGGTTCGGACATGCCTTGTGGAGACCGTCTATGGTCTGGTATACTATCTCAATCGGCGTGCTGACTCCGTTCGGCCTCAGCATCTGCACCATCTTGTCGCTGATCTGTTCGTCAGTGTATGGTGCATATATTTCTTTCACATGATTCTCTATCTGGGCTGCAGGAGCTTCCTCCTGGGCCTTGCACTTGCGATAGACCTCGTCGATGACCGCTGACTTGCCTTCGCCCTTGAGCAGTTCGATAGCCGCGCGGAACGCGATGAACTCGTTCATGTGAGACATGTCGATTCCGTAGCAGTCAGGGTAGCGGACCTGAGGAGACGAGCTCACGAGCACGATCTTCTTTGGGTGCAGGCGGTCGAGTATCCTGATAATGCTCTCCTTGAGGGTGGTGCCTCGTACGATGCTGTCATCGATGACCACCAGAGAGTCTACACCAGGGTTGAGCACACCGTAAGTGATGTCGTATACATGGGCGGCGAGGTCGTTCCTCGAGCTGTCCTCCGTGATGAAGGTCCTCATCTTGATGTCCTTCGATACGACCTTCTCGGACCTTACGGCAGGGAAGATCTCCCTCATGCTTTCCACCATTCCGTAGTAAGCAACCTCCGCAGTGTTCGGAATGTAGGTGAAGACAGTATGCTCGAGGTCGTTGTCAATTGCCTTGAGTATGCTCTCGCGGAGCTGGTATCCGAGTTTCTTCCTCTCGATGTGGATGTCCCTGTCGTTTCCACGGCTGAAGTAGATTCTCTCGAAGCTGCAGGCGAGCCTCTTTCCGGCTGGGACTATCTGGTCGAGGTGCATCTTGCCTTCGCCGCTGACGATGAGCGCCTGACCAGGTTCGAGCTCTGTGACCTGCTCACACTCGAGGTCGAAGGTGGTCTGGAGCACCGGACGTTCGCTGGCAAGGGCGATGATCTCGTCGTCCTGGTAGTAGAAGGCAGGTCTGATGCCGTTAGGGTCCCTCATAGCGAAGAATTCTCCGCTGCCGGTGATACCGCACATCACATAGCCGCCGTCAAAGTGGGGCATGGTGGTGCGGAGCACGTTGCCCATGTCCACGTGAGTTTCAATGTACTCCGTGATGGCCTGGTCCTCGAGACCGAGCTTCTTGGCTTCCTCATAGTTGCGCTCGCACTCGCGGTCGAGCCTGTGTCCCATCGCTTCGAGCAGGATATATGTGTCGGAGTAGATTCTTGGATGCTGGCCGCTCCTGGTCAGCATCGCGAAAACTTCCTCCATGTTGGTCATGTTGAAGTTGCCGCAGAGACAGAGGTTCTTTGCCTTCCAATTGTTCCTGCGGAGGAAAGGATGGACGTACTTGAGTCCGCTCTTGCCAGTGGTCGAATAGCGGAGGTGGCCCATCATGAGCTCACCGATGAATGGGGGATTGCCGTCTGCCGGGCTGCACTCTGAAATCTGTCGGTTTGCCTCAGCGAAGATCTTGGTGATCGCGTCCTTGCCCTCGGCCTTCTCCCTGTACATGTACTCATGTCCGGGCTGTTCTCCGAGTCTGACACAGGCCATACCTGCACCTTCCTGGCCGCGGTTGTGCTGCTTCTCCATCATCAGGTACAGCTTGTTCAGAGCATACCTGTCGGTACCATATTTCTCGACATAGTACTCAAGAGGTTTGAGCAGCCTTATCATCGCTACTCCGCATTCGTGTTTGATCGGTTCCATCTATCCTTTGTCTTGCGCTTGTCCTTGTTTCTTCTTTCCCTTGGCCATGCCTTGTCTTCCTTGGACATGGTCCGTCTTTCCCTACCCGACCAACATGCTGTTGTCGAGCTTTGAAATAAAAAACCCATCAGTCGGTAGTCGGTGACGACAACGTTAGCTGACGGGTCTATAGATTGGGTGGTTGAGAGCGATGGAGATAGGAAACGTCCTGCTTTATCGAAACCAGGAGTTCGAGAGTGCGTACCGTGGCACGCGTAATCTTATGATGAAACAAATAATCCATCTCCGTCGGAATCTTAAGGGGTTTTCTGTAATTCCTTCGGACTGCAAAATTAATCATTCTCAGAAAAAAACAAGCAAAAAATGTTGTTTTTTAAAAATTTTATTTACTTTTGTAATCAGAAACCCCAACGATAAAGCGTTGATTTAGGCATGTTTAAGGCAGTTTTACATACCCTTATTCTTAAGAATAAGAATAATCAGAACCAGAATGGTAATCAGAACCAGCAGGCTCTGACTTTTGTCGTGCACCCGCGGCCTAGCACGATATAAGGCGAATAAAAAACATGAAACATATTTGAGGCCGTTCCCAAGGGAATGGCCTCTTTTTTTAAATTAATCTTTCAGTTATGAGCAGTATTTTAAGATTTGAGGTGGTGAACAAGGCTTTCACCAGGAAGGAATTTAAAATCGAGGTGCCAAAAGTCGCTCCGTCCGATTATTTCGCAGAATCAGTGTTCGACAGGGCAAAGATGCAGAAGTATCTTGACCCTTCTTCACTCAAGGCTCTCATCGCATGCATCGACAATGGTGTGTCTCTCGACATGAAGACCGCAGATGCAGTAGCAGCCGGAATGAAGAAGTGGGCCCTTGATCACGGAGTAACTCATTATACTCATTGGTTCCAGCCATTGACTGAAGGAACGGCTGAGAAGCACGACGGCTTCATCGAGCATGACGGCAAGGGCGGCGTCCTCATGGAATTCGACGGTAAGATCCTCATCCAGCAGGAGCCAGATGCGAGCTCTTTCCCTTCTGGTGGTATTCGCTCTACCTTCGAGGCTCGCGGTTACTCAGCATGGGATCCGACCTCACCTGTGTTCATCATCGGTGACACTCTCATGATCCCTACTATATTTGTATCGTACACGGGCGAGGCTCTCGACTATAAGGTTCCACTCAAGAAGGCGCTCAACGCCGTAGACAAGGCAGCTACCGCTGTGGCTCAGTATTTCTATCCAGAGGTGAAGAAGGTCGTTTCAAACCTCGGTTGGGAGCAGGAGTACTTCCTCGTGGATGAGGCACTCTACGCAGCACGCCCAGACCTCGTGATGACCGGTAGAACCCTCATGGGACATGATTCCGCAAAGAACCAGCAGATGGATGACCACTACTTCGGAAGCATTCCTGAGAGAGTGGAGGAGTTCATGAAGGACATCGAGATCGAAGGACTCAAGCTCGGTATCCCAGTCAAGACAAGACACAACGAGGTCGCTCCTAACCAGTTCGAGCTCGCACCTATATTCGAGGAGACCAACCTCGCAGTGGACCACAATATGCTCATGATGTCGATCATGAGGCGCGTCGCAAGGAAGCATGGTTTCCGTTGTCTTCTCCACGAGAAGCCTTTCAAGGGCGTCAATGGTTCAGGTAAGCACAACAACTGGTCACTCTCAACTGACACTGGCGTGCTTCTTCATGCACCTGGAAAGACCGTTGAGGACAACCTTCGTTTCGTTACCTTCATTACTGAGACCCTCAAGGGCGTATATGATCACAACGGTCTTCTCAAGGCCAGCATCATGTCTGCAAGCAACGCACATCGTCTCGGCGCGAACGAGGCACCTCCGGCAATCATATCTTCTTTCCTCGGCAAGACCGTGACTGCACTGCTCGAGCATGTGGAGAAGGCTGATGAGGACGCTCTCAAGGTTACCGGCAAGACTTCGTTCAGCCTTGACCTTCCTTCTATCCCATCTCTTCTCAGGGACAACACTGACCGAAACAGGACATCTCCTTTTGCATTCACAGGAAACCGTTTCGAGTTCAGAGCAGTGGGTTCAGAGGCAAACTGCGCCAGCGCAATGCTTACCCTAAATGCAGCAGTTGCTGAGGCTCTCGCAGACTTCAAGGTACGCGTAGACGCCCTCATCGAGGCAGGTGAAAGCAAGGAAGTCGCCATTCTCAAGATCGTACGCGAGGATATCAAGTACATCAAGCCTATCATCTTCAACGGCAACGGTTACGGTGACGAGTGGAAGGAAGAGGCACAGAAGAGGGGACTCGACTGCGAGACCTCCGCACCACTTATCTTCGACGCTTACCTCAAGGAGTCTTCAGTGAAGATGTTCGAGAAGACCAAGGTTATGACCATCCATGAACTTGAGGCCCGCAACGAGATCAAGTGGGAGACCTATACCAAGAAGATCCAGATCGAGAGCCGTATCTTCGGCGACCTCTGTCTCAACCATATCATCCCTGTCGTTACCAGGTATCAGAGCATGCTCATCGACAACGTCCACAAGGTGATGGAAATCTTCCCTGAAGTCAAGGCTCTCCATATCTCTCACGAGAACATGAAGCTCATCGAGAAGATCAGCGAGCATGAGTCATTCATCATCGAGAACGTCGACAAGATGATCGAGGCTCGTAAGGTTGCGAACAAGATTGAGTCTGAGCGCGAGAAGGCTATTGCTTACCACGATACCGTGGCTCCTCTTCTCGAGGCGATCAGGTACCATGTGGACAAGCTTGAGATCATCGTCGACGACGAGTCATGGCCTCTCCCTAAGTACCGTGAACTTCTTTTCATCCGATAATTTAAACAGATAACAGATCTTGCAGGCCGCTCTGGCGGACCGGAGCGGCCTGCTTCTAAAACCAATAAGGACTATGTGTGGAATAGTAGGAATATTCGATATTAAGGAACAGACCCCCCAGCTTAGGACAAAGGCTCTCAAGATGTCTCAGAAGATACGTCACAGAGGACCCGACTGGAGCGGAATCTATGTAGGTAAAAGTGCGATTCTTGCCCATGAGAGGCTCTCTATCGTGGACCCTCTCTCAGGAGGACAGCCCCTCATCTCGCCGGACGGAAAGCACATCCTCGCGGTGAATGGTGAGATATATAACCATAAGGCTATCCGTGAGCAGCTTGCAGGAAAGTACGAGTTCAAGACCCAGAGCGACTGTGAGGTGATCCTCGCGCTCTATCAGGAGAAGGGCATCGACTTTCTCGAGGACCTCAGCGGTATCTTCGGTTTCGCTCTCTATGACGAGGAGAAGGATGAATATCTCATCGCCAGGGACCCTATCGGAGTCATTCCTCTCTATATCGGCCATGATTCGGAAGGCAAGCTCTATGTAGCCAGCGAGCTCAAGGCTCTCGAAGGCTTCTGCGACGAGTACGAGCCTTTCCTCCCAGGCCACTGCTATTCCAGCCGTGAAGGAAAGATGAGAAGATGGTGGACCAGAGACTGGTTCGAGTATGACAACGTGAAGGATAACAATGTGCTCCCTAGCGAGCTCAAGACCTCTCTCGAGGCGGCAGTGAAGCGCCAGCTCATGTGTGACGTGCCTTACGGAGTGCTTCTTTCCGGTGGACTCGACAGTTCCGTGACCAGCGCCATAG
>NZ_JBAEER010000152.1:0-2535 GCF_056207615.1 Candidatus Cryptobacteroides sp.
TGAAGTGTTTACTGGTGGGCCGGGGGTGAGGTGACCGCCGTGTGCTACGTTGAGAGCCATGAAGGTGTCGCCTGGCTTGGGTACAGCCATGATGACAGCAATGTTTGCCTGTGCACCTGAGTGTGGCTGTACGTTAGCGTACTCGGCACCATAAATCTCCTTGAGCCTGTCAATCGCGAGCTGCTCGATCTGGTCTACGACTTCGCAACCGCCGTAATAGCGTGCGCCGGGGTAACCCTCTGCATATTTGTTAGTACATACGCTTCCAAGTGCCTCAAGCACCTGCTTGCTGACGTAGTTCTCTGAAGCGATGAGCTCGATACCTGCCGTCTGACGTTCTTCTTCCTTCTTGATGAGGCTAAAGATTTGGAGATCCTGTTTCATTTCTTTTTTCTTGTTTGGATTCACAAACTTAAATATTTTTATTCATTTTACCTACCTTTGCAGGCATCTTTAGAACAAAATATATGGGCAACAGAAAGCTTCTGAACATGGAATTGCGCCGAGTTTCGGCCGAGGAATATCGCGAACTTCCTGAATCCGGATTGGTCGTCGTACTCGACAATGTAAGGAGTGCCCATAACGTCGGATCTGCTTTCAGAAGCTCGGATTCCTTCAAGGTGGACAGGCTATGTCTCTGTGGCATATGTGCTACGCCTCCTTCTGCGGAGATACATAAGACTGCCCTTGGGGCTGAGGACAGCGTCGCCTGGGAACATTTTTCCGACACCATGGATGCCGTTGCGAAGCTCAAGGCTGAAGGTTACACGGTGGTCAGCGTGGAGCAGACGGTTGATTCAGTGAAGATGGATTCTTTCATGCCGGATCCGGACACGAAATACGCCCTGATCTTCGGTAATGAGGTCGCAGGGGTGGATCAGCGCGTAGTTGATGCTTCAGATTTTTCTCTCGAGATACCGCAGTACGGTACGAAGCACTCCCTCAACGTCTCGGTTACTGTCGGTATTGTTCTGTGGCACTTCCATCGAAGGTGAGATCCTGGCTGTGAACCCATGCGGTAGGCGACATGCCGACTATTTCCTTGAACTTCCTGCAGAACTGCGGACCTGAGGTGAAGCCGCTGGCCTCCGCCACGTCTTCCATCCTGGCGTCTTTCTTTTTCAGGAGATATTCTTTGGCGTAGCATATCCTAAGCCCGTTTATGTAGTCCCTGAAGGTCATTTCCATCATCGAGTTCACGAGCATCGACACGTAGGTCCTGTTCGTGCCCAGGGCGGTGGCTACCTTGTCAAGCGAGATGTCCTGATCGAGATATGCCTTGTCTCTCTCCACGTAGAGAATCATCTTTTCCTTGAGTGCCTCCATGACGCTGTCGTCATTCTTTGTCGGCGTGTCTACGGGAATTCCTGCGCAAGGTACGGCATCCCTATGGTAATAGAGCTTTCCTATGGCGGCGAAGCATATTGCCATGACCGCTGCCAGGGATGCGTTTGTGATAGGGTGTGTCAGCATGAAGTCTCTCTCGAGGTATACTCTTACCATGCTGACCACGAGTGCGAGTATCACTGATGAGGCCATCGCGACATAGCGCTTGCAGAAGAATCCGTCCTCCTTTCTTTTCCTTATTATATATATAAGGATAAGTGATATCGCAATCACGGCTTCCGTAAGAAGAATTACCTGGTAGAGCACGTAATTGTTAAAGTGCAATGCCAGAAGGTCCGAGTCGGTTTTCTGTAGTATATGTCCTCCGTTTGCGGAGAACTTGAGTATAGCACTGGATACTTTCTCAAGTCCAATCTTGTGGTAAAGTCTTATGGAGTTCGTACCGATGATGAGTCCCGGGATGAGCGAGAGCCATGCAGCCTTGTCGGGCATCTTGTGCTTCCATTCAGAATAGAGGAAGAAAACGACTACAGGTATGATCCAGAAAGATAGAAACTGAGCTATCACGTCCATCGATACGAGCGTGACGGGGGTCGTGCCAAACGTAATGAACGTGGCATCAGCGAAGAAATAGACAGTGCAGATCAACCCAAGGATGTGGAAGCATGCGTTTGGCCACCTCCCTTTCCAAAAGGGATAGATCAGCGCCAGCGCCAGGCTTGTGAGGCATGGCAGGAACTGGATAAGGCTGACAAACATACACTCAAATGTAACTCATTTTTTCATACTCGCCAAATTTGAGGGCCGAAACCTCTTGGTGATAACAAAAAGAAAGGCTATCGGATGCTCCGATAGCCTTTCATGATATTATGTAAACAATATTACTCGTTTACGATTGCTGCCTGTGCTGCTGCGAGGCGTGCGATAGGAACGCGGAATGGAGAGCACCTTACATAGTTGAGGCCGATCTTGTGGCAGAACTCAACTGAAGCAGGATCACCACCGTGCTCGCCGCAGATACCGCACTTGAGGTTCTCGCGGGTCTCACGGCCGCTCTCTACAGCAAGCTTGACGAGCTTACCGACAGACTTGGTGTCGAGAGTCTTGAATGGGTCAGCCTCGAGGATCTTGTTGTTGAGGTAGTCGCCCATGAAGGTGCTGACATCGTCACGAGAGAAACCGAAGGTC
>NZ_JBAEER010000153.1:0-2850 GCF_056207615.1 Candidatus Cryptobacteroides sp.
GTCCGTCGGACCAGATGTTTGCCTCCGGCTTCCTTCAGATTCCACCTCACGATGGACACCCTTGCCTTCAGCTGTAACCTTCCCACTATCAGGGCGGTTTGGGGACTTTCACCCGTTAGAATACGTTCGTGCTGGACGAACTACAGAAGAAGCCGTGTCCTAGCGAGACCACGGCTTCTTTTATTCTTTAATTACTTCTTAGTGTAAACGTCCTTGACTGCGAAGAAAGGCTTCTTTGGTTGATGCTGCGCATCGAAGAGAAGAGGGTAGTCCAGACGACCGCGGATAGGGAAGTTGTTGAGCCAGCTCGAACGATCGGTGAGGCACCAGAAAGTGACAGAAGAGATCTTGTCATGGTTCTGGTGGAGAACATCGAAGATCATCGCATACTGAGCAGCCTGAGCATCCGCGACCTCATCAGTGTAATGGATCGAGTTCTTGATCCTCTGGCGCTCAGCAGCACCACTGCCGTGGTAATTATCGAAGCAGGTAAGGTCGAGCTCAGTGATGTGGATGTCAAGACCGAGAGCCGAGAACCTGTCGATGGCGGTCTGGATCTGCTCGCGGGTGATGGAATTGTCCCAATGGGCCTGGAGACCTACTCCGTCGATAGGAACGCCCTTCTCGAGCAGCTCCGAAAGCATCTGGCACGCACGGTCGAGCTTTGCCGGATCGACGACATTATAGTCATTGTAGATGAGCTGCACTCCCTCCGGAGCATACTTCTTCACTGTGCGGAAAGCCCACTCTATATACTCAGGACCACCGAATGCCTGATACCATGGAGACCTCGTCCTATAGATAGACTCGCCCGGCTCGTCGGCAAGAGCCTCGTTGACCACGTCCCAGCAGAAGATCACGTCCTTCGGATAGTGCTCGAAGACAGTCTTGATATAGTTCTCATGCTTCGCCATCACCTGCTCCTTGGTAAGAGGATTGCCGTCGGCATCGTTCATGTAGCCGCGAGGGGTGGAGCCGTGCCATACGAGGGTATGTCCACGCATGGTAAGACCATTGTCCTGCGCGAACTTTACGATCTTGTCAGCCTGGGTGAAGTCATAGCTGCCGTCCTGCTGGATCACGCTGGCAGGCTTCATGACATTCTCCGCAGTCATGGTGGTGAAGTGCTTCAGGATCATCTCACCCTCGAGGCCCTCGACGGTCCTTGGTCCTACGGCAACTCCGATCTTGAAGTCGTCCTTGATGAAGTCCTTGATTCCAGGAATCTCCTCGGTCTTGGTGCAGCAAGCAGACACAGCCGCTGCAGCAAATGCGATACTCAGAATTTTTTTCATATGGTTATAAAATATATGGTCAGATATGATGTGCATGCAAGGATTAATATTGCAGAGCATAAAATTAGAGATTATTGGATAATAATGCAAAGACCAGCCTGGGTAAACTTGTCAATGCTGCGGAACATACCGTAAGGGCAGATTCCGTGATACGCCCTCAGACCGAAGGCAACACGCGACAGGTATCCGTCATGATCTTTCCTGTTGTAGCGGAAACCTACGAAAACGTTGACGGTGAAAGCACGCGAATCGCTCAGGACCTCGGTCGGAGCATTACCGGCCTTGGCAGCTAGATCATAGCCGTACTTCGCGCGATTCCTTACCTCAGCCGACGCGATTCCCTGGATACCATGCCTTTCGGTCGGACTCTGATACTGGTACTGCAGGTAGCCTTCCCATGCACCTCCCCTCGGGCCGCGTGCAATCTTATAGCCGTTCGCATTCTCATCCATGGTCGCACCAGGAATCTGATTCAGCTGTCCATCGCGCTCCTCGACGAAATAGAGACCATTCTTCGGAGAATGCATCAGCATTATGCCAGCCTTGAAAGTATGGCACTGGTTGTATCTGTCCTCAGGTTCATTGATGGTAAATGCGAACTCCGAATAATTGTAGCTGACGTTTACCCTACGGATCGCATAATCGAGATCATTTCTCTGAAGCACCATCTCGTCACCGATATGTGTAGATTCATGACGAAGAGGAGCGAAGTGGATGCTATAGTTCTTGAAGAAACTGTCAGGGGAGAAGCGATGGATAAAGGTAGCGGCAGGAGCACCTATCCTATAGTCAGTATTTACAATTGGAGATGTAGACGACTCGAGTATGTCCATCCAGATATCGGCCGACACTGTATGGGTAATGCTGAGACCGAAACGACCTTCAGCAAAATTGCCACACCATATCGGAGCATTAAAAGCGACATTGCCGAAAGTCTGAATTCTCGCTGATTTGTCTGACTGACCGTAATCGAACATCAAATTATTGTTGGTCGCAGCAATGTCCATTCGAAGGAAATATGGGTGCCTGTCTGCATAGAGAGACTGGCCATAAGGTGCAAAACGGAACCAACCCTGGGCTTCGGCTCGATTCGAGAGGGTCGAGAGGACAATAATGACGATTATATACTTAAATATGTGTTTCATAACTGATTTAACTAAATTGTTTTGCGGGCAAAAATGACAAAACTCGAAGGGAGAAGTGTCATGACATGACCTATTTCAGAACAAAGGTAAGGATAAAAAAGCGAAAATCAGTCTAATTCTGGATTTATGAATCTAGGCGTTGATCAAGGTTCTGAAAGAGGATAAGACGAGATCAAGTCAAGGACATGATGGCAATAATTTAGTTAAAGTGATGTATGTTATTGTATTATTGTTGATTAAAAGACTAAATTGAAGTGTACTATAATTAAAGTTACACTTTAATATAGGGTATGTAAAATAACAGTTTACTTATAGTGTTATCTGCCTAACTGACGGCAGATACTACACGTCAAGTGTGGCCAGTAGGGTGGTTAGAGGCACTAAAATAGAGGTAATATTTGATAGAAATT
>NZ_JBAEER010000154.1:0-4083 GCF_056207615.1 Candidatus Cryptobacteroides sp.
AACTCTGCTACGACACCGTTCTCATCACCGGTAGCGACATAACCGTCGTTGGTAGTACCAGCAACTACGAACTCGTAGGTACCGCTTGCTGAGATAGGAGTGTTGTAGATGAGCTGGAGGTTACCAGTGCTTGCAACATACTTAGCAGGAACGCCGTCGATACCGAGGCCGTTGATGAAGACAGTCTCATCTGCGACACCCTCAGTAAGGGTTACAGGCATTGAGATACCCTCGTCGTCGCCGAGGTTCATTGGGCTAGCGGTGTATGAGCCGAGCCACTTCTTGAATCCCTCAGAAGACTCCTTAGCCTTGGTGAATACCTGTGGGAGATTAGAAGACTTGGTACCGTTGTAGATCCAGTTACCTGCACCTGCGTTAGCACCCTCGTCGATGACCCAACGAACGGCGTAACCGATCATGTTAGAACCGTACTCAGAAGCACCACCGTTGAAGGTGAGCTTACCATCCTCTACGTAAGCGATGACTGCCTGTGCAGGAGCGTCTGCATTTCCGTCAGGACCGGTATAGTGAGGATAAACTGAAGAACCGCTCTTGAAGAGACCAGTGAAGAAGGTGCTGCACATACCGTAGTTGGTATTCTCCCACTTGCCGAGGAGCTGCTCCATTATAATGAGCTTACCATCAACGAACTGAGCGGTGAGCTCAGCTGAACCGTAAGTTGCGCTCATAGAGAAGAGGCCATTGATCTTGTAGCTCTCGCCAGCCTTGTCCTGCTCTACAGTCATGGTAGCGTTACCTACAACCCACTTGCCGAGGAAGTCCTCGTATGCGTTGGTCGGAGTCTCAGGCTCAACCTTCTCCATCTCGAGGTATCCGTAAGGACCCTGGAGACGACCGTACTCGTCCATAGACACAGCTACGACTACATACTCGCCGTAAGGGAGCTCGCTTGACATCTCGACAACCTCACCTGGAGAGTAAAGGATGAGCGGAGCAAGCTCTGCTGGAGTGAAGATGAAGCTATAGCTATCGAGGAAGTCATACTGATAGTCATCAGCCTCCTGCTTTGCAGTGTAGAGGACGATCTCCTCCTTGGTGCTGAAGCTATCCCAGATCTTGCTGTTGTAGATAGCGTACTGCATGTAAGGCTTCTCATAGTCCCAGAGGAATGAGTCGCCACCCTTGTTGCTATAAGTGATGGCACCGGTCTCGGTGAGGACAGCCTCGTTAGCGTCAGCAGCAACCATCATGTAGATCTGGTCACCGTCGTTCTCGCCGTCCATGTAACCTACGATATAACCCTTAGCAGCCACGAGGTTGCCAGGAGTCATCTCTGCGAAACCGAGTGACTCTACAGGAGCCTCGATGATTACAGAAACCTTACCTTCCTCGCCGTAGTCGTTCACGATGCAGTAAACGCCTTCCTCAACCTCGAGGGTACCGTTGATAGCAGTGAAGATATTGCTGTAGATCTGGCCATAAGCATAGTAGTTGAAGTCAGTCTCTACTACCTCGCCACCCTCACCTACTGGAGTTACGTTGGTAACGGTGAAGCCGTCAGGTGAGTTGAAACCGGTAATGTTGAGGATAGTTCCGATATCGAAGTGATCGTATGGAACGTAGAGGTTTGCGGTACCGTCAGAAACGACAACGCTCCACTCTGAAGCTGCAACGACTGGCTCGTTGTAGAGAGTTACAGATACATAGTTTTCGACATTCGCGAGAGATGCGATGCTGGTAACCTCTTCCTGGCTAGGGTACTGGAGGATCATGTAAGCCTCAGTATCGTTCTGGAGAAGGATGTCAACCTCTGCTGAACGGAAGTTGCCGGTAGTGTTAGGCTCAGCAACCAAGGTAACGACGTCAGTGTGGACAGCCTTGGTCTCAGGGATTGTGAGCCACTTTGCGGTAGGATCCTTCCAGAGTTCATAGTCAATATTGGTGACAATGGTGAGGACGGCCTCGCCACCCTCTGCAGGGATGGTCTGTACGTCCATCTCAGCCTCAAATACACCACCCTCGAATACGAGAGACTTGATGTCGGTCTTACCCTTGCCGTTAGAAGCATAGATGAATACCTTTCCGTCTGAGTTGTCGAGGTTCTTCACACCGATCCAACCTGACCTGTCACCCTGAGGAAGGCTCACGATGCGTGCCTCCCAGCCAGCGGTGATGCTGAGGATGTCAACTTCTACTTCGTCGCCTTCCTGAACACCGGTGAGAGTATACTCATAGAGATACTCCTCGCCCTGAGGAACGGCAACACCCTTGCGATCGGTTACGTTGATGGTAAGGTAGAAAGGAAGTTCCTTCTTGATCACGTATGACTCCTCGCCGATGTAGAAGGTAACGGTGGTGTCACCGTCAACGATGGAGATTGGAACTGCGGTAGACTCGCCCATGGTCTCTACGACGGCCCAGGTAGCACCCTCGTCGTAAGAAACCTCCCACTTACCGTTGTTGATGCGGAACTGTGGAAGAGCACTGTATACGCGTACAGGATTGCCGTTGGCATCCTTCATGATTTCGCCGTTAACGGTCCAGTAGAATACGCCGTCAACCTCCTTAGCAGATACTACAGGAGCCTGTGCGTCCTCACCAGCCTCACCCTTGTCGCCATTCTTGAGGACAGCGGTGGTACCGTCAGAGAAGTAGATAGAATAACCCTCAGAAGTCTTGACAACCTTGGATACGAACACGCCATTCTGGATGGCGGCAACAGTAGCCTGCAAGCCAGGAACGGTCCTTTCGTTGAGTTCCTTAACCTGCTCCTCGAGGACAGACACTCTCTTGTCGAGATCATCGACCTTGTCGTAGAGAGCCTGGTCCTTAGCACAACCCGCGAAAAGAAGGGCTGCAGAAGCTAAAGCCAAAAAGAGTTTGTTTTTCATAATGATATAGTATAAAGATTATTTAGTCTTAAGAATCTTCTTGACTCCCACAGGACGAGCGTTAGACGACTCTGCCTGAACAGGATTCATGCGGACGCTGGTAGAAACGGCACGCTTAGGAGACATCTTTGTCTTGCCATAGATGGTAGAGAACATAGGAATCTTCCTTGAAGAAGAAAGCATCTTGAACTCTGCACGATGCTCAGGAGCACTGCCCTTCACTGAGTAAGAGGTAGGAGTATGACCTTCCTTGTAGAATACTACAGGAGCCTCGTACAATGAGAAGAATCCTGGGTCATCATCATTGATGTAAGCACCGAACATATCGGTAGCAAGAGAGATGGTGTACTTTGCAGGGTCAACGTCGAACTCGATGTCGACGATGCTGCTGCCGCCCTCAAGACCGATCCACTGTACAGGGATACCACCTGACGCGATACCGGTATCTGTTCCGGCTGCCACGGTGAGAGTCTTGGATGCTGCATCGTAGGTTGCAGGAGCTGGATCGCACTTGAGATCGTATTCAGCGACATAAGTATCGAAACCGATGTCGAAGTCCTCAATCACGATGCCGTTACCTGACTTCACGATATTGATAGTCCAGTTCTTGTAGGTATTCTCACCCCAGTAGTCAGAGACAGTAGGGCAGATCCACTTGCCGAGGACAGCGTCAGGATTCTGGTCGCCGCCAGGATTGTCTCCACCACCGCTACCCTTCTTGGTAAGGGTGTTAGGAATCTTCGTAGCATCAGCAAATGCCTTGAGGAGCTTGTATCCGTCAGAAGCGGTTGCGATGTATACTGCAAGGTCTGGAGAAACCTCACCGCTCTCTGTATTCAAGGTAGCAGGAGTGAGGGTTGCGGTGTTTCCGCTGAGAGTTGCAGTGAAGATGGTATAAGGCTGAGCGCCTGGAGTCCAGAAGTTGCCGGCTGCAGTTGCGCCGTAGAAACCGACTGGAGCATCCTCGCCGCTTGAGAGTGTCTTGGTGCCGATCTCCTCCTGTGCATAGACTACGAGTCCACCAGTGCTGCTGTCGAACTCTGCCTCGATAGAGAGATCAGTGTAACCCTGGATACCGGTGATAGAATAGCTTGCGCCTTTCTCCTTTGCAGAAATGGACCAGGTGTCCTTCTTGCTGGGTGAAGTACCGTGAAGGATCTCCCAGTCGCCGATCCAAGACTCATACTTAGGATCTTCTCCGCCACCACCGCCACCAGGGCGCTTCATGGTG
>NZ_JBAEER010000155.1:0-1623 GCF_056207615.1 Candidatus Cryptobacteroides sp.
CAGACCAGATGTTTGCCGCCAGCTTCCTTCAGATTCCACCTCGTGATGGACACCTTTGCCTTTGGCTGTAACCTTCCCACTATCAGGGCGGTTTGGGGACTTTCACCCGTTAGAGTACGTTCGTGCTGGACGAACAATGAAAAACCCCTCTAGAATGCATTCTAGAGGGGTTTTGAGGTATTTAGGATAACCTAGGTGTGGTCCCTGCAGGGCATGATCCTGCGACCCACTGATTATGAGTCAGTTGCTCTAACCAACTGAGCTAAGGGACCAAAATGCCTCCGTCGTCCGTAGCCGATGAACAATATTGCAACATCCAGGCCGACGGAGGCTTTCTTATTGTTGATTCCTATCAGATCTTGATTTCTACATCAACGCCTGAAGGAAGCTCAAGCTTCATGAGAGCATCAACGGTCTTCTGAGTAGACTCGTAGATGTCAAGAAGGCGGCAGTATGAGTTGAGCTCGAACTGCTCACGAGACGTCTTGTTCACGAAGGTCCAACGGTTGACAGTGAAGATCTTCTTGTCGGTAGGAAGCGGAATAGGACCATTCACGCGAGCACCGGTAGAAGAAACTGTCTCCACGATCTTCTTTGCTGACTTGTCAACCAGCATATGATCGAATGATTTGAGTTTGATTCTGATTTTCTGGCTCATAATCGTTATTCAATTTAAATTATTATTCCTCGTCGTCAGAAGCCTTGTAGCCGCTCTTCTCGATTACCTCCTTAGCGAGGCTAGCAGGAACCTCAGCATAGTGGTCGAAGGTCATTGTGCTGGTAGCACGACCTGAAGAGATGGTACGAAGGATAGTGACATATCCGAACTGCTCAGAAAGCGGAACGTATGCCTTTACGATACGCGCACCGGTAGTAGAGTCCATGGCGTTGATCTGACCACGGCGACGGTTGAGGTCACCGACGATATCACCCATGTAATCCTCTGGAGTCACTACCTCGAGGCTCATGATAGGCTCGAGGAGAACCGGACGTGCCTTAGGACATGCGTGGCGGAATGCCATCCTTGCGCAGATTTCGAATGAAAGCTGGTCAGAGTCCACTGGATGGAATGAACCATCGATGAGGCGAACCTTGAGTGACGGTACTTCGAATCCTGCGAGGACACCGTTTGCCATTGCTGACTTGAAGCCCTTCTCAACAGCTGGGATGAACTCTCTAGGAACGTTACCACCCTTGACCTCGTCAACGAACTGAAGACCGGTCTGGCCCTCGTCTGCAGGTCCGATTTCAACGATGATATCCGCGAACTTACCACGACCACCGGACTGCTTCTTGAACACCTCGCGGTGCTGAACAGGCTGAGTGATGGCCTCTTTGTAGTTAACCTGAGGAGCATCCTGGTTGATGTCAACGCCGAACTCACGACGGAGACGGTCAACGATGATGTCGAGGTGGAGCTCTCCCATACCGCTGATGACGGTCTGGCCGGTCTCTGCATCCGATTTCACTGTGAATGTAGGGTCCTCCTCGGCAAGTTTGCCAAGCGCTATTCCGAGTTTGTCAAGGTCCTGCTGGGTCTTAGGCTCCACTGCGATACCGATGACCGGATCAGGGAACTCCATGGACTCGAGCGAGTAGCGGTGGCTCTCGGGGCAGATGGTA
>NZ_JBAEER010000156.1:0-10907 GCF_056207615.1 Candidatus Cryptobacteroides sp.
ATGGAGAATCGAAGTCCGGCAGGATCATAGGTGACCATCATGGTCACGTTTCCGTCCATGTCATCCTCCATGAGCTCGACGTTGCGAGCCATGTTCTCGTCTATCGATTCCTTGGTGAGAAGCTGGTCGAATTCCGCGTAAGCGCTCTCCTCCAGATAGGCGGGGAAAGCCTCCAGGCCGAAGTCCAGGGCGTTCATGGCCCACTCTGGCTGGAGCTTGTAGAGAGTCGATACGATATGGTTGGTTGAAGAATCTCTTATGAGGAGATCGTCCACGAACTCATCCATGAGGGCAGCCAGTTTCTCCTCGTCCATCTCAGCGCCCTCGCGCCTTACGAGCTGGAGTATCACCTGGTCCTTGATCTTCATGTCAGAGAACGCGAGCGAACCCTTGTCGGACTTCTCTGTCGACGGGAGGATCTTGGTCATGTCCTCTTCGAACACGACCTGGGAGCCCATCACCGCGAAGAGTGCCGTAGTTCCAAGAAGAAGGGCCCACATCAGGGCCCTATGCTTCTTGAAATATCTGTATGCTGCTATGAAGAAGCGTTCCATTATTACTCGCTTACTTCTTCTGCGACATCTCCTGCGGGAACCTCAGCCTCTGCTGCAGTTTCCTCCGCAGGGGTCTCCTCTACTGCCTCGACTACCTCTTCGGCCTTGTGGAAAGGAAGACCTACACAAGCGAGACGGTCAGTGAAGAAGAGAGCTGCGAAAGCACCACCGCAGACCACTACGATACCGCAGAGCCAGAGAAGGAACTTCTTTCCTGCAGGCATCTTGTCTGAGAAAGGATCGTCCATCGCAACCTTAGGATACTTGGCGAGCTCGGTGAGGGTCGCACCGAACTTGGTGTTCACGAGAACCTTGCTGTTGATTGCCCATCCGTTGGCGTTGAGCACAGGAGCGAGGTTACGCTTGCGGAGCTTGAGCCATGCAAGGAACATCGAAGGACCTGAGATCACGACGATGAGTGCGAGGAACACGAAGAATATGGTGTACCATGGAGTTACGAGAGCTGCGATGGCCGAGCCGAGGAGGCCGGCAGCCATGCCGACAGCCGCGAAGATTCCGGCGAACTTGGCGATATCGAAGGTCTGCCTTGCGGAATTGGCGAGAGCCTTGCTCTCCTCAGACTGCTCGAGAGTGACCGTGTTTGCCTTGCTGGTGAGGTCTGCGCTTACCTTGCTGTCCTTCTCGGCAGCTGACTTGCTGATGCGCTCGCTGATGGCGTTACCCATCTTGCGGTATGGAGACCAGAATGCCTGACGGATGCTGACAGGGTTGTCGACGATCTTGGTGACCACTGCGTCATAGTCGATGCCGTCACGATCGTAGAACACTGCGTTCTGACCTACGCGGATACCGTCCACGTCACCGTCGGTGAGGACGGCTGCGATGTTCATGCTTGTACCCTTGGTCTTGCTGGTGCATGCGCAGTAGATGATGAACATGCCGCTCTGACCAGCCATGTCACCGTGCTTCCCCATGTCGCTGACCTTGATACAGAGGTCGAGGCGGCGCTGCTCGATGTAGAGATAACCGCACTGGAACACTGCGAGAGGGCTTCCCTCACCGACGGTGAAGAAGTCCGACATGGTCACATAGTTCTTGAGGAGCTTGTAGAAGTCGCGATAGTAGTGGAGAAGCTTGTTGACTGCGTCGATAGAGTTAGCCTCAGACTCGAGCTTCTTGTCTTCCTCGATGAGGGCAACGAGATCTGCCTTGCGGTCAGCTGCGAGGGTCTCCTTGACTGCGTCGAGACCGAGAGCCTCGACTGCTGCACCCTTCTTGTCTGCCTTCCATGCGCAGAATGCGCCGAACTTTGCGACAACTGCGTTCCACTCAGCCTCGGTGATTGCCTCAGCACCTGGATAGTCCACGTCGAGCACGAGGGTCTTGAGGGTCTCGAAAGCTGCCTTCCAAGCAGGGTTGATGCCTGCGTAAGCGAGCTTCTCCTCGCCGTTGATGCGAGCGAGAGGATATGATGCGATCTCATCGACACAGGTATTGAGGTCCTTCGAGCCGATGGTCTCGATGCGAGCGACTGATACGTCGAGGGCTGCGCTGCTGTCTGCGTTGAAGCTTACGAGCTTGCAGCGGAGGAAATAATCGGAAATCTTAGCCTTGAGAGCCTCGACTGCTGCGAGAGCGGCCTCAGTGTTCTCTCCGTAAGGATAGATGGCGTCCTTGCCGTCGACAGCAGCCTGCTGCCAAGCTGCGTAGTCTGCACATGCTGCGTAGAATGCCTCGAGCTGGTCAGCGTTGATGCCGGCCGCACCGCTGCGGTCTGCAGTCGAGCCTACGCTCGCGATGGCATTGGTGATCACAGCCTTGAGAGCCTCGTCATCGGTAGAGTCCGGAGTGATGATTCCGTCACCGTTGAAACGGGTCTTCGCGAATATTGCGACGCTGTCCGAAGTGTCAGCGACAGAGATTGCGTCAGCACCCTCCTTGCCGAGGTTTGCGAGAATCTGTGCTGCAGAATCGTGGAGCTGGTTTCCTTCCTCGTCCTCGGTGTTGAATGCTGAGAGAGGGAGAACGTCGTCACCCTTGAGAAGGAGGTCAGCATCCTTGATGACCTTTGTGAGCCATGAAGAGGCTGCGAGAATTTCGTTGACGCGGATCTTTCCGTCCTTGTCGGCGTCGAGCATCTCAAGTGTCTTCGGGTCGAACTCCAGGCCCTGAGTTGGGCAGCTGAGTACGGTCCAGAGCTTCTGGTCGAGTTCAGGGAGGTGCTTGATGTCCTCACCGCTGGTGATGTTGACTCTTGTCATGCCACCGACGTTCACGAATTTCCATTCGTAGCTTGCGTTGTTTGCCATATGAAAAACTTTGTTAGTGATCTTGTAATATATCTTGCGAATATAGGAAAAATATTCTTTCCTAAGTCAAAAATGATTAGCTTTGTATAATAAAGTAAACACGCGCGAAGATGTACGATTTCGACGAAATCATCGAAAGGGAGGGAAGCAACTGCATCAAGCATGACTCTCTCCACAAGCAGAAGGGCAAGGAGCTTATCCCGCTCTGGGTTGCGGACATGGATTTCAGGACTCCTGACTTCATCGTCGATGCTCTCAGGAAGAGGCTCGACCACCCTGTCTTCGGCTATACGGCACTGCCTGAAGGCTACTTCGAGCTTGTCAGCAGATGGGTCGAGGATCTCCATGGATGGAAGACCGACCCTGGCCACTACCGCTTCATCCCGGGCATAGTACGCGGCATCGGCTTCGTTCTCGAGTGCTTCTGTGCCCCTGGGGACAAGGTCATCATCCAGCCGCCCGTATACCACCCGTTCAGGAACGTGCCGACAGGGCTCGGATACGAGGTCGTGGAGAATCCGCTGAAGCCCCGCTATGCGCAGGACGGCCGCCTCGAGGGCTATGACATGGACTTCGAACAGCTCGAGAGCGTCATCGACGAGAAGACCAAGGTCCTCGTGCTCTCAAACCCTCACAACCCTGCAGGCATAGCATGGTCGGCCGAGACGCTCCGCCAGCTCGCCGAGGTCACCTCCCGCCGCGGAGTGACCGTGATAGCGGACGAGATCCATGCGGAGATGGTGTTCGGCAGCCAGCACGGACAGGCAAGGCATGTACCTTACGCAAGCGTGAGCGCCGAGGCTGCGTCGAACTCGGTGACCTTCATGGCTCCGACCAAGACCTTCAACATCGCAGGCATCGTCTCATCATACGCAATCGTCGAGAACGACAAGCTCAGGGAGAAGCTCTTCAAGTACTTCGCGGCAGTGGAGATCGACTTCCCTACTTCCCTCTTCTCTCCTATCGCCACCGTCGCTGCCTACACCCACGGCAAGCAGTGGCGCAGCGAGATGCTCGACTATGTGTGGGGCAACGTGGACTTTGTCCATGACTATATCGAGGAGAACATCCCCGGCATACATGCGCTCAAGCCTCAGGCTTCCTTCCTGGTGTGGCTCGACTGCCGCGGTCTCGGGCTGAGTCAGGAGCAGCTCGTGGAGCTCTTCGAGAAGAAGGCCGGTCTCGCGCTCAACGACGGCGCAATGTTCGGTGGTCCCGGATACATGCGTCTCAACATAGGCTGCCCTCGCAGCATACTCCGCACCGCCCTCGAGCAGCTCAGGGACGCGGTCGGAGAACTCCGGAAATAGACTAATCAAAAGACAGATACCATGAATAGAAAAATCTTCAGCAGACTACTCGCTTCAGCGATTCTCGTCCTCGTGACCCTCAGCGTGTCAGCAAAGGCAAAGGACCCTATCAAGGTGCTCGCAATCGGAAACAGTTTCTCTCTCGACGCGGTCGAGCAGAACCTCTATGAGATAGGAAATGCCGCCGGCGTACCTATGATCATCGGAAACATGTACATCCCGGGCTGCTCAATCGACCGCCATGTCGAGAACATCAAGGGCGACCTCCCTGCTTACTCATACCGCAAGATCGGCAAGGACGGCGTGAAGAGGACTACCGACGACATCCGTCTCTCACAGGTGATCAACGACGAGAAGTGGGACTACATCAGCGTACAGCAGGTAAGTCAGGACTCAGGTATACTCGAGAGCTATGCACATCTCGGCGAGCTTCTCGCATGGATACGCTCGAAGGCTCCAAAGGCCAAGATCGTTCTCCACCAGACATGGGCCTACGCAAAGAACGCGACCCACGACGGCTTCGTGAACTACGAGCGTAGCCAGTACGCAATGTACGACGCCATCATGAACACCACCAAGAACGTAGCTGACCAGCATAAGCTCAAGAAGGTGATCCCATCCGGCACTGCCATCCAGAACGCCCGTTCCACCAATCTCGGTGACAACCTCACCCGTGACGGCTTCCACCTCGACCACCACCTCGGTCAGTACATCGCTGCCGCAACCTGGTTCGAGGCTCTTACCGGAAAGACCGTAGTAGGTAATCTCTACTGCCCTTCAGGCGTCACCAACCTCGAGCTCAGGATTGCCCAGAATGCAGCTCACAATGCTGTCAAGAAACCTTTCAAGGTTACAAAACAATAGCTTCAGGACCCATTTGGCAAAAATAATTAACTTTGCCCACGTTATACTAAGCCTAAACCCCAATGACTACAGAGATTGCAAACGCCATCGACAGCATCCAGGTGACCCTGAATGCGGGCGGAATGAACACAATCAACATCGTGCTCGCATTCGTGATGTACGGTGTCGCTCTCGGCATCAAGCCGAAGACCTTCGTCGAAGTATTCAAGAGTCCGAAGTCCGTCATCCTCGGCCTCTGCTGCCAGCTCATCCTGCTGCCGGCGTTCACCTTCTGCCTTTGCTTCGTCATCGGCGGAATGATTTCGCCTATGATGGCTCTCGGAATGATACTCGTGGCATGCTGTCCAGGTGGAAACATCTCGAACTTCATGTCATCCCTCTCCAAGGCCAACGTTGAGCTTTCCGTATCGCTTACGGCGGTGACCACGGCCCTCGCGGTGTTCACGACTCCTTTCAACTTCTGGCTCTGGGGTAACCTCTACATCAACAGCCTCGGCGTGGCAGCGGACATTCCGCACCTCTCCATCCCGCTGCTTGACGTGTTCAAGACCATCTTCATCCTCCTCGGAGTTCCGCTCACCCTCGGAATTCTGACCAGTCACTATCTTCCTAAGGTTGCGAATGCACTGAAGAAGCCTTTCCAGTGGCTGTCCATCATCTTCTTCCTTGCGATGGTCATTCTCTCGTTCATGGGCAACATCGAAGCATTCAGCAACTGTGTGCAGTACATATTCCTCGTCGTCCTCATCCACAACTTCCTTGCGCTCCTGATCGGATTCTCCGTCGGAACGATCTTCAAGGTGCCACAGGCCGACCGCAGGACTCTCACGATCGAGACCGGCATCCAGAATTCCGGACTCGGCCTCGTGCTGCTTTTGGGAACCAGCATCTTCGCAGGTTTCCCGCCTCACGGAGGAATGCTCGTAATCACGGCATGGTGGGGCGTATGGCACATCGTTTCCGGCCTTACGGTCGCATCAATCTTCAACTTCACAGATAAAGACAAGAAATAGTGAGCAAGATATACGACAAGAACCCCTGGTACTCGCTCCTGCGCCTATATGTAGACAGGATGGTCGAGAGCAGCTACAGCGAGATGCAGGTCATCGGAGAGGAGAACATCCCTCAGGACGGCGCTGTCATCATCGCGCCTAACCACTGCAACACGCTCATGGATCCCCTCGTGGTGCTGCGCGCACGCAAGGAGCCTACCGTATTCGGTGCAAGGGCAGACATCTTCAACAACAAGACGGCTGCCGCCGCTCTCAGGTTCCTCAGGATACTTCCTATGGTCCGCAAGCGTGACGGACTTCGCAACGTCGCGAAGAACCACGACTCATTCGAGCAGATCGTGGAGACCCTTGAGAGCGGAATGATGTATTGCATGTTCTGCGAAGGCACCCACCGCCCTAAGCACTCGCTCCTCCCGGTCAACAAGGGAATAGTCAGGATTGCACTCGCAGCAAACGAGAAGTTCGGAGACAAGAAGCCTGTCTATATACTTCCTGCCGGCATCGAGTACGGCGACTATTTCCGCTTCCAGGCAACTGCCCTCCTCCAGTACGGAAAGCCTATCAATGTCACTGAGTACGTCAAGGAGCATCCAGACGCCTTCGAGGCTGACATCTACAAGGACCTCATGTGGAAGATCGCGGACGAGATCTCAAGCCTCATAACCTTCATCCCTGACAATGAGCTCTACAGCGCAAAGTGGACTCTCACCAGGATATGGGCAGGTCATAAAGGCACTCCAAAGAAGAAACTCGAGAACAACAGGAAGGCAGCGGAGAGGGCTGAAAACGCAGACGAGACTCTCCTCACTGCAGCAGAGGAGTTCGAAGCAGAGCGCAAGAAGGCCCACATCTCGATCAAGTCGTTCGGAAAGAAGAGACCCGTGGTCAACTTCATCAACAAGATCATCACCGGAATCATCCTCCTGCCGTTCTT
The DNA here is from genome assembly GCF_056207615.1 of Candidatus Cryptobacteroides sp. Taxonomy (NCBI): domain Bacteria; kingdom Pseudomonadati; phylum Bacteroidota; class Bacteroidia; order Bacteroidales; genus Candidatus Cryptobacteroides; species Candidatus Cryptobacteroides sp. The sequence goes on from NZ_JBAEER010000156.1 coordinate 6,946, forward strand.
CCTCTACAGTACCCTCATGGCTCTTCCTATCTGGCTCACTTCGAGGATCATCTGCTCCAAGGTCAAGGACCCTGCATTCACCAATACGGTCCGCTTCGGAGTGCATCTTGCCTTCCTTCCTATCATGGCGATAGTGTGGGGCGTACTGCTCTTCGTATTCCTCCCTTGGTTCGTTGCTCTGCCGCTGTTCGTCATTGCGCTCGGAGCCAACATAATCCACTACAGGAGCCTCGAGTTCTACAGGGTAATGTTCTCGGATTTCCGTCTCTTCGGTTATCCTGAGCTCGTAAAGAAATATTGGAACATCAAAAACAGGTAGCATATGAAAAGGATTGCAATCGCAGCACTCTGCCTCGCTCTCTGCTCTGCAGCATACGCGGAGACCAATGAAAGCGCATCAAAGGAGAAGAAGGCGAAGAAGGAAGTGAAATATGACGAGAATGGAAAGATCATAAAGACCGGACTCAACTTCGGACCGCTCCCTGCAGTGGCATTCGACGCAGACAAGGGTTTCCAGCTCGGAGGCATTCTCAACATCTACAACTTCGGTGACGGTTCGAAGTACCCCAACTATTTCAGCAAATGGTACATCGAGGCCTCGTACTTCACCAAAGGTTCGATGCTCTTCCAGCTCCAGTACGACAACAAGGAGCTCATCCCTGGCATCAGGTGGTCTTCCGCAGCAGCCGTAACCATCGACAAGGCTTTCGACTTCTACGGTTTCAACGGCTACCAGAGCTTCTATGATTCCGACAGGATCGACGCAAGCAACGACAAGAAGGCAATAAAGAAAGGTACGGCCCAGCCGGATCCTAATCTCTACCGCTACACTCCTTTCTACAGGTTCGACAAGATGACGGTATTTGCCAAGACTGACTTCACCGGTAAGATCACCGACCACTTCTACTGGGAGGCTGGATACCATTTCCAGTATTTCCGTCAGGACGAGATCGACCGTCTGAGCATCAACAAGAACAAATTCTATTACGACACCTTCCCTTCAGGCCCTGACACCTACGACAACGCAAAGTTCCCGGAGGGAATGGAGCCTATCAGGGATGATCGTCCATATCAGCCTACCCTCTTCGAGTACTACAAGAGCTGGGGAATCATCGACAAGAGTGAAATCTACAACAAGAAAGGCAAGCCAAACATGATCAACAGCAGCGTCCGTCTAGGTCTCATGTATGATTCACGAGACAAGGAAGGCGCTCCTGCAAGAGGTATTTGGGCTGAAGGCCATCTCATCGCCTCACCAAAGTGGCTCGGCTCAAGCAACTCCAACTACCGCTACAGCCTCACTTTCAGGCAGTATGTACCTCTCGTGAAGAACGACGTGCTCACCTTCGCATACAGGCTCAACTACGAGGGTACGATCGGTAAGTTCTCTCCTTATTATACCTATCCTTACATCACCGTCGTCGGTAACGACGGAGACAAGGACGGCAACGGAGGTTACCGCACCGTACGTGGTATTCTCAGGGATCGCGTGATGGGCCTCGACCAGGCTTCATACACCGCCGAGTTCCGCTACAAGTTCGTGGATTTCCGCTTGGGCAAGCAGAATGTCGCATTCTCGATCACCGCATTCAGCGACGGAGCCATGGTGACCCGCCAGCGCGACATCACCTACAAGGGCGACGGAACTGACTACGCAGTCTACAAGGCATTCATTAGCGGCAGGCTCGAGGAGCACAACTATCCTGAGAAGTACATCAAGATGATAGACAACGGAGCTTATGGTTCCATCAAGACCCTCAAGGAGATGCCGCACATCACCGCAGGTCTGGGATTCCGTTTCATCATGAACTCCAACTTCATCGTGGCAGCAGAATACGGTATGCCTATCACCCGCTTCTTCAAGGAGAACAACCCATATAGGATGCAGGACGGAAAGGGTGCTTTCTACATCAACACTGGTTATCTTTTCTAATGGATAAGGAATATCTCGATACTTTCGAAAGCGGCCTTCTCAACGAGTTGATGAAGGTCGCTCGTTCGCTCGGCATGCTCGGAGACACTCTCCTCGCGAGCGACGACATCGACGACAAGTGGCGCGAGTTTGCGCCCGAATACATGGCTGACGCTGTCAAGAACGTGAACTCATATCCTGAGTTCGCAGTCGCATGCGCAGGATACGCAGGAATGGCGATCGCGAAGTGGTGGGACGAGGACTGGGGCCGCCATCACAGCGCGAAGTTCGCTTCCCTGCTCGGGCCAAGGGGTTTCGACGACATGGATGACCATATCATGACCGCCATACTCGGACATGCTCTCAGCTCAACCGAGGCTGGCGTGCTCGTCAAGACCATGGAGGTTCTCGCCCAGACCACATGGACCTACATCCGCCACTCTTCCATCGAGGCAGGCACTGCCGACGCCTTCCATGCGCTCTCTCGTGCATGCAGGTGTCTCTACAAGGTAGGTGCGGCGATGCAGCTCAAGAAGATGGGTTACCGCTTCCAGGCTGTCAATCTCAACCAGCTTCCCAGCTGATCACTTAGCAAGTGGGAAGCAAACTTCTTACTTCACGGGAACAAAAAAGAGCTACCCGATCGGGCAGCTCTTTTTATTTTGAGTTGGTATAGTCAACAAATTACTTGCTGATGACGCGTGCCATTTCGCAAACCTTGTTTGTGTAACCCCACTCGTTGTCATACCATGCGCAAACCTTTACGAAGGTAGGATCGAGCTGGATACCAGCCTTAACGTCGAAGACAGAGGTCTTTGACTCGTTGCGGAAGTCGGTAGAAACGACTGCATCCTCAGTGTAACCGAGAACACCCTTGAGCTCACCCTCAGAAGCCTCCTTCAAAGCAGCGCAGATCTCAGCGTAAGATGCAGGCTTAGCAAGCTCGCAAGTAAGGACTACGAAAGATACGTCTGAAGTAGGGACGCGGAGTGACATACCGGTAAGCTTACCGTTGAGCTCAGGAAGAACCTTACCAACAGCCTTAGCAGCACCAGTTGAAGAAGGGATGATGTTCTCGAGGATACCACGACCACCTCTCCAGTCCTTCTTTGAAGGGCCGTCAACGGTCTTCTGGGTAGCGGTAGCAGCGTGAACGGTAGTCATGAGACCACGAACGACACCGAACTTGTCATTGAGGACCTTGGTAAGAGGTGCGAGACAGTTAGTGGTGCAAGATGCGTTAGAGATGATCTTCTGACCAGCGTAAGTAGTGTGGTTAACACCGTATACGAACATAGGAGTAGCGTCCTTTGAAGGAGCTGACATGATGACCTTCTTTGCACCAGCTGCAAGGTGAGCTGAAGCAAGCTCCTCAGTGAGGAAGAAACCGGTAGACTCAACAACTACGTCTACGTCAAGAGCACCCCAAGTGATCTGTGCAGGATCCTTCTCAGCGAAAACCTGAATCTTGTTACCGTCAACGATCATGTAGTTACCCTCAACCTGGATGTCGTGGTTGAACTGGCCATGTACTGAATCGTACTTGAGCATGTAAGCGAGATAATCTGGATCGAGGTGGTCATTGATACCTACAACGACGATGTCCTGTGAGAAGTTCTCAACAGCAGCACGGAATACCATACGGCCGATACGACCGAATCCGTTGATACCAAGTCTAATCATTGTTTTGTAATAGTATTAAAGAGTAAAACTTAAATTGTCTTTCAATAGGTTCCGACCCTAATGACCGAAATCTTTGCAAATTTATAAACTTTTTTCAAAAGTGGAATAAATTATATTTATTTTTGTCAGGAACTTGAAAAATATGGAGATTCTCATCACAAACGACGACGGTTACCAGGCAAAGGGCATACGTGTCCTTGCAGAGATCATGTCCGCATACGGAAATGTCACCGTGGTAGCACCGAAGAACCACCAGTCCGGCATGTCGATGGCGGTGAACCTCGGAGGCATGCTGATTGAATATCGGAAACTCACGAAGGATGAGGCTCCTACCCCGGCGGGAAGCTGGTCATGGCTCGATGCATAC
>NZ_JBAEER010000157.1:0-11458 GCF_056207615.1 Candidatus Cryptobacteroides sp.
GGGTCTCCATCGTAGAGCTCAGAGAAGCAGCCGACACCGTGCTTGCTGATGTCTTCATAGAAGCCCTCTACGAGGAACTCCGCTCTCTTGAGGCATGAAGGTCCGCTCATCCTGAACCTGCACTCGATATATGGTGCGAGGAGCTCGGTCCTGGTGCAACCCTGATGGTATGCAAGGTCGCGCTCCATCTGTGAGCCCTCGTATACGCCCTTGTATGCGATGTTGCGAGGAGAAAGGGTACGGATTCCCCTCTTGGTGAGGAGCTCGTACTTGATGGTTCTCATTACCGAGAGCTTCACCTCGTCATCAAGAAGCTGATATGGTACGTATACCGCGAAGAGCATGTTAGGGCGAACCTCGAACTTCTGACCTGCGTTGTCGACATAATCAGAGAGATAGCCTGTAGAAGGGATGAGGAAGGTCTTCTGGAAGTTAGCCTTCACGAGATCCCTTACCGGAGCCCACTTCTTCACGAACTCGCTCTCTGGTGACTCGTACTTGCTCTCCATCTCGATTGCGAAGCAGAGTGCGTTATACCACCATGCGTTGGTGTCTACCTGGTAGCCCGCCCTCTCGGTCACAGGGTTACCGTCAATATATGCGTTCATCCATGAGAGCGCAGTGCGATACATCTGCGCCCAGAGAAGTCCGTTAGGATGGAGAGTGATCTCGTTCCTTCTTCCTGGGCCATAGCTCTCGATGATGCCCTTGAGGGTCTCACCATACTTGTTCCACACGCGAGCCTCGTCACCGGCGAAGGCGATGTACTGCTGGAGCACGTCGGTCACACGGAGAGGAGCCTCGACCTGAGTGGTCCTGTGGAAGAGTCTCTCCTGCTCGTCTGCGATGAGGTTGTCAAGGATTTCCTCGAACTCGCCGCAGTCTCCGGTAGCGAATAGGGTAAGGCCTGGGAGCGATACGAGGGTCTCACGGAGAAGACCGGTATAGAGCCAGGTGAAACCGGCATTGATCTGGAGCTTACCGTTTCGGTTGCACTTGAGGAGCTCGGCGTTCCTTACGAGGAGCTCATGGTTGGTAGTGACGTGATCAAGCTTGGCGTACTGAGAATTGAACTTCCTCTTGAGCTGCTTAGGATCGATCTCGTCCACTGAAGCCGAGAACACGAATGAGTCACCCGCCTTCACCTCAAGCGAGAATGTTCCCGGAACCCAGAGATCCTCCTTGCAGTCGAATCCGCGTCTGTACTCATCCGAGTAAGTGATTCCGTCATACCAGTAAGGCTGATACCTGAAAGGAGCCTCGCAGCTGAGCTGCATGTTGAGGTCAGGGTAGCCAGGATACATACGGAATGAGACGCCACCATCGACCTGATGACATCTTGTGTCGACGTCAGCGTTCTTCTTGGTGAGGGCGTTCACGCTCCTGAATGCGAGGAATGGCTTAAGTGTGAAAAGGATCTTCGAAGGGGATTCGAGAACCTGATACTTGATCATGACCTGGTCTGTGTCCTGGGACATGATGAAGGTCTTGCTGATGAGCACGTCACCCACCTTGTAGGTGATGGTTGGAGCCACGTCAGCATTGAAGTCCACAATGTACTTGTGTCCTCTCGGTTCATAGACGTTGTCGTAGTTATGAATACCGAGGTTGAACTGGTGACCTGCGATGTTGATGCTCTCGTCAAGAGATGACAAGAGCATGTGTGTGCCACCGCCGAAGCCATCTACTGGAACTGCGAGCAGACCGTGATAGCGGCGGGTGTTGCAGGACACGATGGACGTGTTGCAATATGCGCCGGTCCTGTTCGCGAGGATGATTTCCCTCTTGAGCGAATAAGACAGGTTCACGAGTTCGCTTTTATTGAACTTAAGGAATGCCATAGGCAATTATTATATCTATAAATTTTCTTTTATTTCTTCTTCAGTACCAGAGCGGTTCTCGATGGGAGATAGAGATACAGCGTCTGGTCAACAACAAAATGGGTCTCCCCTTTCTTAATTCTTGAGAAACCGTCATATTCCGCTTCGTCAGTATCAAGGACTATATCCCATACGCCTTCCGGTACTGGGATGCCATAGTCGGTGAACGACTGCTCCGGATTGAAATTGAGCGCAAAGATACAATCCAATCTTCTGAATACCAATATTTTTTTCTCCTCGTCCTGGACGATGAGCTCAGGTTTCGCGTCAAGTATGCCTTCTGAGCGTACCAGACCAATCATATCCCTGTCGAAATTTCGCAGGTCACGATAGCGGAGGAAAGGAGATTCTGCGAGCGACCACTGCCTGCGGGCATGGGCATGAGACCAGTTGTTTCCCTCTCGAGGGAAGTCAATCCACTCCGGCTGACCGTACTCGTTGCCCATGAAGGTAAGGTATCCGTCACCACAGGTACCGATGGTCGCGAGACGTATCATCTTGTGAAGCGCGATACCCCTGTCGACTACCGGAGACTGGGATCCCTTGTTCATGGAAGTATACATCTCCGCATCGATCAGACGGAAGATGATGGTCTTGTCACCCACCATCGCCTGATCGTGGCACTCGGCATAGCTGATGGTCTTCTCGTCCTCTCGCTTGTTGGTGAGCTGCCACCAAATCTCGCCGACGCTCCACTGGTCGTCGGTCAGGGTCTTGATCCACTTTATCCAATTGTCGGCAACGCCCATGCTCATGCGGAAGTCGAAGCCGACGCCGCCATTCTCGAAAGGAGCTGCGAGGCCGGCCATGCCGCTTACGTCCTCTGCGATTGTGATGGCATCCGGATTCACCTCGCGGACGAGCATGTTCGCAAGGGCAAGATAAGCCACGGCGTTCTCGTCGACGCCCTCGTTGAAATAGTTATCGTATCCGACGAAATCCTTTCCGAGTCCATGGTCCCAGTAGAGCATGCTGGTGACACCGTCGAAACGGAAGCCGTCGAGGTGATACTCCTCCATCCAGAACTTCACGTTCGCAAGGAGGAAACACTTCGTCTCGTTCTTGCCGTAATCGAAACAGCGGCTGTCCCATGCAGGATGATGTCCCTGCCATCCTGTATAGAAATAGAGATCCTCGCGACCGTCGAAGTTGCTGAGGCTCTCGGCCTCGTTCTTGACCATGTGGGAGTGGACGATATCCATGATTACCGCGATTCCGCGACCGTGGGCGTCATCCACCAGCCTCTTGAATTCCTCCGGAGTGCCGAAACGCGAGCTGAGCGCGTAGAAATTCGAAACCTGATAACCGAAGGATCCGTAATATGGATGCTCCTGGAGGGCCATGATCTGGAGGGTGTCATAACCGAGCTCCGCGACCTTCGGAAGGACGTTCTGACGGAACTCCTCGAAGGTGGCGACCTTCTCCTCCTCCGAGCTCATACCGATATGGCACTCATAGATCAGCGGATGGTTGCGACGCGATGGAGCAGCATTCTTCCAGACATAAGGGACAGGGTCCCAGACCTGGGCACAGAAAGTCTTGGTCACAGGGTCCTGGACTGCTCGGGTCGCGTATGCAGGTATCCTCTCGCCAGCTCCACCTGGCCATTCGATGAAGAGCTTATAGAGCGTACCGTGGGAAAGGAACATGCTGCCAAGTTCAATCTCCCAGTTTCCGCCTCCGCAAGGACGGAGGGCGTAGGCGTCCGCCCTCTTCCAGTTGTTGAACTCGCCGATGAGATAGACCCTGGTCGCATTCGGAGCCCACTCACGGAACACCCATCCGGTCTTGGTGCGGTGCATTCCGTAGAAAAGGTGGTTATTGATTCCTGCGCTGAGGCTGCCGTTCACGGCAAACTCGTCATAGATCTTGAGTATGTTCTCATGACGGGCATCGATCGCGTCCTTGTAGGGCTCCAGCCATGAGTCATTTTCGTATATCATCATAGTTCTTCTACTTTTTCTCTTGCTGTCCTAAGATATTCGCGGCACTGCTCGACGAGCTCTGACGAACGGGCTATGTACCTGTCGATATCCTCGATTCCGGTATCGGGATCCTCGACCTTCGCCGCTATCCTTTCTAGTTCCTTTACGGCTACGCCGTAGTCAAAAGGTTCCTTCATCATATATTCAATACTGATTATTCAGGATTTTGTTTCATTTTCATCCGACTTTTTCCCCGGTTTTTTCGATGCTGCCCACGACCGCGCGAACGCTGCCGTCAGGGAACATGATGGTCATCTTCTCTCCCGGTTTGAGCGAAGCGGCCGAACGAACCACCTTGCCATCCTCTCCGAGGGTCAGGGTATAGCCTCTGGAAAGTATGTTTCGAGGATCCGCCGCGAGTATCCTGACGCGGAGGTTATCAACCCTGGATTGCATCATCGCAACCTTGTTCATGAAAGCTAGCTTAAGCCTCGTAACATAAGAGGCAATCCTCTCATCCTCAGTAATATAGATATCGATGAGCCAATCTGCCAGAGCCGTCGGAGTCTTGACGAAATGATTTGCCACCATGTCTGCGACATGATAGTCCTGATCATGCCCGATCGCAGTCAGCACAGGCAAAGGACAACGCGCTATTGCACTCGCGATCAGGTACTCGTCGAAGCATGCCAGGTCAAGCTTCGCACCACCGCCTCGCATGATCATCACGACATCATACGAAGGCCTTGCTGAAGCCACCTCCGAAAGGGCAGAAGCAATGGATTCAGGAGCTGCCGTGCCCTGCATCACGGCCGGGAAGAGATCGACCTGGAAGACGAATCCGTATTCGTTCTCGGAGAGGTGCTTCATGAAATCGCGGAAGCCAGCCGCATCCGGTGCGGAAACGACCGCGACCCTGTACGGAAGTGCTGGCGGAGCAAGCTCCTTCTGCATATCCATGAGTCCTTCGGAAACAAGCCTGTCGATGGTCTTCTGACGAGCGTCTTCCTTGGCCCCAAGAGTAAACTCAGGATCGATGTCGATGACGACTAGAGAGAGCCCGTAGAGCTGGCTGTAGCTGACTTCCACTTCCATCAGAACTTCCATTCCTTCAGCAAGTTCCGACTGAGTCACTTCGCGAAAATATGCGGATATGATTCTCCAGTTTGAAGCCCATGCGACGGCACGGACCTTTGCGATCAGACCACGGTCATCACTCTGGGAAAGCTCCATGTAGCAATGACTCCCATAGCGGGCCTTAAGGCTGCTTATCTCAGCCTTGACCCATGTCCTTCCGGGACAAGAAATCTCGATGGCTTCCTTGACTCTGGTCTGAAGCTCAAACAAATCGACAAATTCTTTCTCCATGGTCCTTAACCCACCTTACAAATATACAAAATATTAGTTATATTTGCGCCCGATTATAAGAACGCCCTGATGAAAATTTCCGAAGCACTCTTCGCTGGAAGCAGCACCCGCATCTCAGAGAGGCCTAAGCAGGCTTTCCCTGAGTTCGCATTCATCGGACGCTCAAACGTCGGAAAGTCATCCCTGATCAACATGCTCTGCGGCAACCACAAGCTCGCAATGACGTCCAGCAAGCCGGGAAAGACCAAGCTCGTGAACCACTTCCTCATCAACAGAAGCTGGTATCTCGTAGACCTTCCAGGTTACGGTTTCGCCAACATATCGGCGACCGGCAGGCGTCAGCTCGAGCAGATCATCCGCAACTACCTGAACCTCTCTCCTGACCTCACATGCCTGTTCGTACTCATCGACTCGAGACACGACATCGGCAAGGTGGACATGGATTTCCTCACGGAACTCGGGCAGAGCAACATTCCTTTCGCCATCATCTTCACCAAGGCCGACAAGCAGGGCCCGAACGTGACCAAGGCGCAGGTCGAGAAGTGCAAGGAACAGATACTGGAATTCTGGGAGGAGCTTCCTCCTGTATTCGTATCGTCGTCACAGACCGGGATGGGAAAAGAAGAAATACTAAACTACATAGATTCGGTGCTCACCACCATTAAACAGGAACAATAGCAATGAACAACATGCATCCATTGAAGGTCTTTGCCTGCAGAAATTCTCAGGCTTTCGGTGAAAAGGTCGCTCAATATCTCGGCACTACGCTGGGAAAGTCTTCGACAGACGTATTCAGCGACGGAGAAATCCAGCCAGTGTATGAAGAAAGCGTCCGTGGCGCAACCGTCTTCATCATCCAGTCGACCTGCCCTCCTGCAGAGAACCTCATGGAGCTCCTTCTCATGGCCGACGCCGCAAGAAGAGCATCTGCGCACAAGGTCATCGCAGTACTTCCTTACTTCGGATGGGCCCGCCAGGACCGCAAGGACCGTCCACGCGTATCCATCGGCGCGAAGCTCGTAGCCAACATGCTTACCGCAGCCGGCTGCGACAGGGTCATGACCTGTGACCTTCACGCAGATCAGATCCAGGGGTTCTTCGACATCCCAGTCGACCACATCTATGCTAGCACGGTATTCATTCCTTTCCTCAAGAGCCTCAAGCTCCCTAACCTTGCCATCGCAGCTCCTGACATGGGCGGTGCAAAGAGGGCAAACATCTACGCCAAGTATCTCGAGTGCCCTGTGATCATCTGCCACAAGACCAGAGCAAAGGCAAACGTAGTGGGCAGCATCACCGCGATCGGTGACGTAGAGGGCAAGGACGTGATCATCATCGATGACATGGTGGACACCGCAGGTACTCTCACCAAGGCAGCAGACGTGCTCAAGGGTATGGGAGCAGCCAGCGTGCGTGCATGTATCACCCACCCTGTTCTCTCTGGCCCTGCATACCAGAGGATCAAGGACTCACAGATCGAGGAACTCATCGTTTCCGATACCCTCAAACTCTCTGACGACCCAGCAGACGACAAGAGCAAGATCACTGTGATTCCTCTCGAGGAGACTTTCGCCAACATCATGAGATGTGTCTACAACTACGGATCCATCTCAGAGGAAATGACTTTCTAGTCAATACTTTACATTATGGTATACCTTGTCACTCTGGCCATCGTGGCCCTCTGCGTCATCGGCCTCTGCTTCAACATCATCTTCCGCAAGGACGGTGAGTTTCCCGATACGGAGATCAGCAGTAACAAGGAGATGAGAAAACTCGGCATCCGTTGTGCCAAGGAGGAGGAAATGCGCCTCTGGGGCAAGAAGAACGGAGCCAATGGACACCCCACCTGCAGCGATTCATCATGCAGTGATTGCGCTAGCTGCGGGTTATATAAAAAGGAGGAACTAATATGAGCTTATTAGCAATTGTCGGACGTCCAAACGTCGGCAAATCAACACTTTTCAACCGCCTGGTAGGCATGAGGCAGGCCATCGTAGACGAGACTGCAGGTGTAACCAGGGACCGACACTATGGAAAAAGCGAGTGGTGCGGCCGCGAATTCAGCGTGGTCGACACAGGCGGATACACATCAAATTCAGACGATATCTTCGAGGAGGAGATCCGCAAGCAGGTGGTTCTCGCAGTCGAGGAAGCTGACGTCGTGCTCTTCATGGTAGAAGCACAGACCGGCATCACCGACTACGATTCAGAGATCGCTGACATGCTCCGCAGAAGCGGCAAGCCTGTCATCCTCTGCTGCAACAAGGTAGACTCAGGAGAGAAGATGTATGACTCTTACCAGTTCTACAATCTCGGCCTCGGTGAGGTATGGAGCATCTCCGCAGCAAACGGAGGCGGTACCGGAGACCTTCTCGACGAGATCTGCAGGCAGCTCCCTGAAACCGACGCTGCCGACGACGAGCATCCGGAGCTCCCGCATATCGCCATCGTAGGTAAGCCTAACGTAGGAAAGTCATCGATGACCAACGCTCTCCTCGGAGTCGAGAGAAACATCGTGACCCCTCTCGCAGGCACCACCAGAGATTCCATCTCGACCCTCTACAACAAGTTCGGATACGAGTTCATGCTCGTGGACACCGCCGGAATGAGGAAGAAGAGCAAGGTTCACGAAGACCTCGAGTTCTACTCAGTCATGAGGGCGATCCGCGCTATCGAGCACTCTGACGTCTGCATCCTCATGGTGGACGCACAACAGGGTATCGAAGCTCAGGACATGGCCATCTTCAACCTCATCCAGAAGAACAGGAAAGGCTGCGTGATCGTCGTGAACAAGTGGGACACCGTCGAGAAGGACAGCAACACCATGAAGGAGTATATCGAGGGAATCAAGGCCCGCATAGCTCCGTTCAACGACATTCCTATCGTCTACACCTCTGTGCTCAACAAGCAGAGGTTCATGGACGTTCTCGTGGAGGCGATGCACGTATACCGCAACTACTCACAGAAGATCAGCACCTCTCACCTCAACGATGAGATGCTCCCAGAGATCGAGAACTACCCTCCACCAGCATGGAAGGGAAAGTACATCAAGATCAAGTACGCAACCCAGCTTCCTACGAAGTTCCCTTGCTTCGCGTTCTTCTGTAACCTTCCGCAGTATATCCGCGACCCATATCGTCGCTTCGTGGAGAACAGGCTCCGTGAGAAGTTCGACTTCACAGGCTGCCCTATCCAGATCTACTTCAGGCAGAAGTAATCATAGTAGAAGAGGCTATGCGAGGGAACCGTAGACGGCCTTGCGATAGCGGAGGGTGAGGACGACCGTGCGCGCAAGGAGATGCGCAAAATAGGCCGCCATCAGAAGATGCACAGCTGACTCGTCGGTAGCATGGAAACCGGCGATGGCTGTCGAAGGATTGAAGAACCAGATCCCACCGAACCACACTGCGAAGAAGGCGACGGCTGCCCAGATCATCGCGTTACGCACATAAATGGTAGACGTAGCACCGATGTAGATTCCATCCCATGCGAATGCCGCACAACCAGCGACTGGCATCAGAAGGAGCCATGGAATATAGGACTTAGCCGTTGTCACGACGACAGGATCCGTGGTCATCATCTTCAGAAGAGGAACTCCACCGAAGCCATAGATGAACATGAAGAGAACGGACAGTGCGCCGCACCACACGAAGTTCCATCGGATAGACTGGCTGAGGCTGTCAAGATCCTTCGCACCTATATATTTGCCTGTCATCGCCTCACCTGCATAAGCGAAGCCGTCGGTAAAGTACGAGAATATCATCAGAAGCTTCATCATGATCGAACAGGTCGCGAGGAGGACATCCCCGTAGCGGGCCGAGATGACAGTGAAACCGATATAGATTGCGATAAAGCAGAGGCTACGCACGAACACGTCGCCGTTCATCGAAAAGAACTTGCCTGTGTCCGTACCCTTGAAAGACCTGGCGATGTCGGAGAGTCCTATCTTTCCGAACACCTTCCTGCGATACTTGACCATGAGGAAGATGCATGCGCAAAGAAGTCCCGAGTACTGAGCAGCGACGGTACCGTAAGCCACTCCGGCGAATCCGAGTCCATGCCAGCCGTTTCCACCCGCCATCCATGCAAATCCCAGAGAAAGGAAGATGCTTGCGATGATGTTGACTCCGTTCACTACGAGGTCGGTAACCATGGCGCTGACGCTGTCCTGCATACCGATGAACCAACCTTTGAAAGCCATCAGAGATAGTGTCGCAGGGGCAGCCCATATCCTTATGAAGAAGTATTGAGTTGCGAGCTGACGCACCTCCGGAGTACATTTCACCACGAGGAAAGCCGCATTCACGAATAACCACTGGATGGCAATGAGCACGAAAGCAGTGGCCATCGCGATACCGATGCTTCGCAGCAGGGAATCGGCACAGTCACGACGCGCATGCTCCGCATCCTCTGAGACCGCCCCCACAGGAAGGCCAGCCGCAGCAAGGGCCGCCTGCCAGCGTCCATAAGCCTGCGCCGTAAGACCACCGGTAGAAACCCTCAGGAATCCGAAATTCCAATAGAGAAGGTCGAAGAGCATGGTGCCGATTGCTATGCCGCCGATAAGAGCAGCCGTGCTGAAGCCTCCGGTAATGCCGACGTCGCCACCGATGTGACCGACAACCGCGATGTCTACCATTCCCACGAGGGGCACCGTTATGTTCGCGAATATGCTTGGTATGGCAAGCTTGAGGATTTCCTTGTTTATTCCACGCTTCATTTTCTAACGATATTTACCCTCATCCTCGAGCATTCCGAGGTATGAGCTGTAGCGTTCAGGGGTGATGGTACCCTCCTCCACCGCGAGCTTGACCGCACAGCCAGGCTCATGAGTGTGGGTACATGGGGAGAAGCGGCAATCCTCAGACGCACGGAGCATCTCCGGGAAGTAGAGCGCAATCTCCTCCTTCTTGAGGTCGACAAGTCCGAAGCCCCTGATGCCGGGAGTATCCACGATGTAACCAGAGCCGCCGTCAGCGACGCTGAAACGGTACATCTCGTAGAAGGTAGTGGTATGCTTGCCCTGAAGATGGACATCTGAAATTTCACCGGTCCTAGGTTCCAGGCTAGGATCTATGGCCTTGATCATCGAAGACTTGCCCACTCCCGACTCGCCGGAAAAGAGAGTCACCTTGTCCCTGCAGAGCTCGCGCAGCTCAGAGATGCCCTCCCCTGTCTTCGTGGAAGTCTCGATCACGCGGTATCCTGCCGACTCGTAGATGGACTTGAAGGCCTCGACCTCCTCCTTCGCAGCATCCCTGTACATATCGACCTTGTTCAGGACTATGATCGCCGGAACGTTATATACCTCGCATGTAACTAGTATCCTGTCCAAGAAAGGAAGCTTGATCTCCGGGAACATCAGCGAGGTGATGATCACTGCCTGATCAAGGTTCGCAGCAATTATGTGGTTCTGTCGTGAAAGGTTTGTCGACTTCCTGATGACATAGTTGCGACGTGGATGGATGGAAGTGATGGCCGCCATGCTGTCACCCTCTGCAGCATCGTCAAGCTCATAGTCGACGAGATCGCCCACGGCCACCGGATTGGTCGCCGTGCTACCCTTGAGGCGCACCTTTCCACGGAGGACTGCCGGGAAGAGATTCCAACCCGGGAGTTCGGTCAGCAGATAATGGCTGCCGGTATGCTTGACTACTGTCGCAGTACCCTTCATCTTCATTCAGGCTCAAGCCTAAAAAGGCTTCTTCAACGTATTGACTTGAAAATTTGTGCAAAGATATGATTTTTCCCGACTATATTTGTAGGATAAACAACTCAGTGACATGATTACCGAAGTACAGATCGACGCATGCGTCAAGGACCTTTTCGCAAACATTGAATTCACCAAGGAGCCAGCAGGACTCTACGACCCGCTCAGATACATGATCGGCATCGGAGGAAAGAGGATACGACCTCGTCTCTGCATCCTTGCCTATTCGCTCTTCAAGGAAGAGATCGGAAACGAGATTCTCGAACCTGCGGCTGGTCTTGAGGTATTCCACAGCTTCACTCTCATCCACGACGACATCATGGACAATGCCGACGTGCGCAGGGGCGTGCCGACCGTATGCAGGAAGTGGGACGACAACACTGCCATCCTCTCGGGTGACGTGATGTGCATCGACAGCTACAAGAGGATGGGCAAGGCACCTGCGGCCGTGCTCGGAAAGGTCATGGAACTGTTCAGCAACACAGCGGCCCAGGTCTGCGACGGCCAGCAGTATGACATGGACTTCGAGAACCGCGAGAGCGTTCCGATGAGCGAGTACATGAACATGGTCGGGC
>NZ_JBAEER010000158.1:0-28253 GCF_056207615.1 Candidatus Cryptobacteroides sp.
CCTTCACAGTTCACCCTCAACCCAGAGCGCCAGAAGCCATGGGGAACCGCACACGCCGTGCTTATGGCAAAGGACGTCATCAAGGAGCCTTTCGCAGTCATCAACGGTGACGACTACTATGGCAAGGACTCTTTCAAGATCCTCGGCGAGTGGCTCAAGGCACACGAGGACAGCAAGGGCGTATACAGCATCGTCGGCTTCCAGCTCGAGAACACCCTCTCCGAGTCAGGCGGAGTATCTCGCGGAATCTGCTCGTATGACGCAGAGCAGCACCTCACCGACGTCGTGGAGCACCACAACATCATGGTAGAGGCTGACGGCGTCGTTCGCGGCGACAACTCTGCGACCGGCGAACACGTTGAGCTCAAGGGCAAGGACCTCTGCTCGATGAACATGTGGGGTTTCACCCCTGACTACTTCCAGTTCAGCGAGGATCTCTTCGTGAAGTTCCTTGAGGAGAACAGCCAGGAGCTCAAGAAGGAATACTATATCCCATACGTGGTGGATACCATGGTAAAGCAGGGCAAGGGCCGTTGTGACGTGCTCTCCACCCCGTCAAGGTGGTTCGGAGTGACCTTCAAGGAGGATCGTCCAGGCGTCGTTGCCAAGTTCCAGGAATTCGCCGACAAGGGTGTCTATCCTACTCCACTCTACGAGAAATAGCCTATGGTAAGCATAGGAAGAAGACTTTTCTGGATAGTGCTCTGGTTCGTTGCCGGAGCACTTATCGCAAATATACTCGGTGCGATCCTCGGTATAGTCTACGGCCAGGATTTCCTCGCATCGTACGGCAATCTCATCGTCTACCCGCTGATGTTCATCCCGGCCATGCTCTACAACTACAAGGCAAGCCGCAGCGGAAAGTTCTTCCCCGACGGGATGGACCTGGACAATGACAACTTCTACCCTCTCGGTTTCGCGAAGGCAGCGGCGACAGTTTCGCTGGCTACCATAGCATGCGCCTTCATCGTGGAGCCATCGGTATTCCTCCTCCCGGAGATGCCTGAATTCCTGAAGAAAGCCCTTGAAAGCCTGCTCGACGCCCCGCTCTGGGTAACTCTTCTCAGCGTCTCAGTATTTGCACCTTTCTTCGAGGAATGGCTCTGTAGAGGCACCGTGCTCAGGGGCCTGCTGTGCAGGATGAAACCGGCGTACGCAATAGCCCTTTCTGCCCTTTTCTTCGCACTGATCCACCTGAACCCATGGCAGGGTATCCCGGCCTTCGCCCTCGGATGCCTCTTCGGATGGGTGTACTACAAGACCGGTTCGCTCAAGCTCACCATGCTCATGCACTGCGTGAACAACACCATGAGCGCACTTCTTTCACGCGTCCCAGGATTCGAAGACGCAGAAAGCTTCATGGATGTATTCAGCAACAACTGGCATTACGCAGTCGTGTATGTGGCATTCGTGATTGCGATCGTCCTCTGCGTGAAGCTACTTGGACAGATCGACGAGAAAGCTCTCCGCAACGGCGAGAGTATCTGATTTGCCGACATCGACCATCCTAAGGTCGTCTGGAACATAGCCGCGGATGACGTGGTCCGCAGCAGCTTCGAGATAGAAGTCCATGATCGGAAACACTCCGTCATGGGCTTTTCTCTTTTCCATCAGGTCGAATACCTGGTCGGACATGCAGTGGATGCCGGAGAACGCGAGCTTCCTGCATGCGTCGGGATCAAGATCCTTGAACGGACTCTTCACCTCCCCCGTCTTGACGTTGGTCCATCCCACGAGCCGCATCTGATCGTCGAAGAGAAGGTAGCGGCTGGTCTGCCTCTCGCTCACGACGAGGGTTGCGAGCGAATCCTCCCTGACTGAGGCCTCGAAGGCCTTCAGATCCAGATTGGATAGGATGTCGACATTGTGGACGAGGAAATGGCCCGAGCCTTCAAGATATCTGCGGGCATGCAATATACCGCCGCCGGTATCGAGAAGAAGCGCGGTCTCATCGGAAATATGGATTCCCTTTCCGGGCTGGTTGCTGACGCCTTCATTCGCAGCGATATGGTCAACGATCTGGGACGCGAAGTGGTGGACGTTTACCGTGATGTCGTCATATCCTGCCGCAGAGAGCCTGTCGAGAACATGGCGCAGGAGCGGTTTCCCGGATACCGGGACCATGGCCTTGGGCATGGTGTCGGTGAGCGGCTTGAGCCTGGTCCCGAGGCCGGCCGCAAATATCATAGCCTTCATAGAACCCTCTCTATCCCTCTTTCCCGGTGCACTAGTCTCACTATGACGCGCTCTCCATATTTCTCCTTGAAATGGGCAGCGACATGCTCGGCGCAATAGACGGAGCGGTGCTGTCCGCCGGTGCATCCGAAGAACACGGAGAGATGGTTGAATCCTCTCACGAGGAAGCAGTCCGCGTGTCTGTCCACGACTGCGCACACATCGCCTATGAACTGCTGAACCTCGCCATTTGCCTCGAGGAAATCGATTACCGGCTGATCCAGTCCGGTCAGGTGTTTGTACTCCTCATAGCGTCCGGGATTATGCATTCCACGGCAGTCGAACACATATCCGCCGCCATTCCCGGAGATGTCGTCAGGAATGCCTTTCTTGTATGAGAAACTCATCACGTCTATCGCGAGCATGCCTTCGGCAAGGCCCTCCGGAATGCGTGCGACAGGCTTCTCCGCCCGACGGCTTTCAACCAGACGTCTGAGAACGCTGACAAGGTAAGGATACTTTCCTGCAGGGATGGTGTCCAGAATATCGGAGAGATTCTTCATCGCGAAAGGAATGCTCTCGATGAAATGAGGTTTCTTCTCGTGGAGTCCGCGGAAGCCATAGGCGCCAAGGACCTGAAGTGTCCTGAAGAACACGAAGAGGCGGAGATTCTCGCGGAACGCGCCCTCATCTATAGGCATGATTGACTTCAGGGCTTCGATATAGGTCGCGACTAGTTCCTCCTTGAAATCGTCCGGAAAGGCCGCCTTGGCCTGCCACACGAAGGACGCCAGATCGTACTGGAGAGGTCCTTTCCTACCGCCCTGGAAGTCGATGAACCAAGGCTGGGAATCTCGTACCATGACATTCCTCGACTGGAAGTCACGGTACATGAAGCTGTCCGAAGGAACCTTGAGGAGGTCTGCGCAGAGCATCTCGAGATCGTCCTGGAGGAGCATCTCGTCGAATTCTATTCCGCAGAGCTTGAGGAAGCAATACTTGAAATAGTTCAGGTCGAACATCACGGAGCGGCTGTCGAATTCCTTGACCGGATAGCACACATCGAAGTCAAGCCCCTCTGCTCCCTTTACCTGGATGGCGGGGAGCGCGGCAACTGCCCTCTTGACCATATCCCTGTCCGCCAGGCAGGAGAAAAGGCTCTTGTCGCCAAGATCTTCCTGAAGGTAGCTCAGTCCGTCACCGCTGACTCCAAACACCTCCGGGACATTGATTCCCTTGGTCTTGAAATGCTTTGCAAAAGCGATGAAAGCACGGTTTTCCGCCGCGTCGGTACCCTTCACGCCTACTGCCGAAACACCGGCAGCAGAGAGTCGCCAGTAGCGTCTGTTGCTACCGGCAGCAGTGAGTGGTTCAATTTTCTCCGGACTTTGTCCGAATTTCGCTCTGAAGAGTTCTTCCATGCCGACAAATTTAAGTCCTTTTAAGGAAAATCGCTATATTTGTGAGTTTTAAACCGACAATCATGATGTTGAAAGATATAGCATATTGCTCTGACAAGTACCAGTATACGATGGGAAAGTCATTCTATGACTCAGGCAAGAAGGACAAGATGTCCATCTTCAACCTCTTCTACAGGAAAGCTCCGGAGAACAACAACTGGGCTGTGGTATCTGGTACCGACGAGGTACTCGAGATGGTCGAGAGCCTCGGAGGCAAGGAGCCCGCCTTCTTCGAGAAGTTCCTTCCAGGTCCTGAGTATGCTGAGTTCAGGGAATATCTCTCGAACATGAAGTTCACCGGAAACATCTATGCGATGCGCGAGGGTGAGATCGTGTTCCCTAACCAGCCTATCATCATCGTCGAGGCACCGCTCATCGAGGCGCAGGTGCTCGAGACACCGATGCTCTGCATCATGAACCACCAGATGGCCGTGGCCACCAAGGCGTCCCGCGTATGCCGCGCTACCAACCATCCTGTCAGCGAGTTCGGATCGCGCCGTGCCCATGGACCTTGGGCTGCGATCTATGGTGCCAAGGCCGCAATCATCGCCGGCTGCGCGAACACCTCGAACATCCTCACCGGTTCGATCTTCGACTGCGGAAGCACTGGAACCATGGCCCACAGCTACGTGACATCGTTCGGATGCACCGTACAGGGTGAGTTCACTGCCTTCGACACATACATCAAGACCCACCAGGGCGAGCCTCTGATCATGCTCATCGACACCTATGACACGCTGAAGTGCGGCGTGCTCAACGCCATCCGCGCATTCAAGGCCAACGGCATCGACGACAGCTATGCGAAGGGCTACGGCGTGCGTCTGGACAGCGGTGACCTCGCCTACCTCTCGATCGAAGTCAGAAGGATACTCGACGAGAACGGTCTCGGCGGATGCAAGATCTTCGCGACGAACTCCCTCGACGAGTACCTCATCACAGACCTCGAGCGTCAGGGTGCAAGGATAGACTCATACGGAGTGGGTGACGCCATCGCCACCAGCAAGGCGGCACCATGCTTCGGCAACGTATACAAGCTCGTAGAGATCGACGGCCAGGCCGTGATGAAGATGTCCGAGGACAGGATCAAGACCATCAACCCTGGTTTCCAGATCACATACCGTCTCAGCAAGCACTACGAGAAGGAGGGTGAGATCTTCAAGACCGACGTCACCTGTCTCAGAGGCGACAGGCTCACCCAGGCCATCGAAGCCGGTGAGGAAATCACCGTATGCGACGAGTTCGACCGCTACAAGTACAAGACCTTCGCAAAGGGAGAGTATACGGCAAAGGCTCTCCAGGTCAAGGTCATGGAGAACGGAAAGCGCTGCGTTCCTTACCACAGCCTCGAGGAGAAGAGGCTCTACTACAAGGATAACCTCAGCAAGCTCAGCCCTAGCGAGAGACGTCTGATCAACCCTCACTACTACAAGGTGGACATCTCAGACGACCTCTACAACAAGAAGAACGAGATCATGAGCCATCTCGTGAAGGAAATTAACAACTTCAGTCTCTAGGATATGAAAAGAGATCCGGCAATCGTAGTCGTCGACATGCTCTACGACTTCATCGACGGCAGCCTCGCCTGCCTCAACGCAGAGAGCGCTGTAGCCAATACCGTCAAGTTCATCGAAGGGACCTCATGCGAGGGTGACAAGGACGTCGAGATTCTCGACACCTGTCCTGTGCTCTTCATCCGTGACCACCATCCGGCAGACCACTCCTCATTCAAGGAGTTCGGCGGAATCTGGCCGCCTCACTGCGTCCAGGGCACACGTGGAGCGGAGATCCATGAAGCCCTCACTGGTTTCGTGGACGAGGACCTCACCTTCGACAAGGGCTGCGACAAGGCAGTCGAGCAGTACTCCGGATATGACGGAGTTAACGAAGCCGGCCAGTCTCTCGGGGAGATACTCGAGCTCATGGACACCAAGAATGTCTATGTGTGCGGAATCGCAACCGAGTATTGCGTGAGAAACACCTGTGAGGACCTTCTCAAGGCAGGGTACACCGTACATCTGCTCGCAGACTGTCTCGCATACGTAAATGAAGCCGATCACCTCAAGGCTCTTGAGGAAATGAAGGCTGAAGGAATCATCGTGGAATAAATGAAAGCTTGGGTCAGTAGGATACTTGCACCGGCCGTCCTGGTCGCAGCCGCTGCCGTCCAGTCCTTCGGAGTGGACGCCGGCAGGGCTTTGCGCCTGCAGTCCTTCCTGACAGCGGAAGCTTCAGTCCAGGAACCCGACAGCCTCGAGTTCAAGCCTCTCGAAAGGCCGGCTCTCAGTCACGAGGACTCGATCACGATGCTGAGGGCAGACAGCCTGAGGATGTCCAGGGACAGATTCTATATCGATTCGGTCAGGGCACAGATCGACAGCTTCGGATACGACTATCTCGACTCGAGCACCCTTGCGCGTCTGGACAGTCTGGAAACTATCTATGCCGAGCCTGTATTCAACCCGGCCGACACCATCCGCATCCCAGACAGCCTCGAATTCAAGGATCCGTTCAAGTACAAGTACTACATCGCCATCAAGGACACCGCGACCCTGCGTCACACCAGGGACTCGCTGCGTGCAATTCCTGATTCGATAGAGCTCGCCAAGCTCGACTCGCTCTATTTCAAGGACTCCACCGAGGTAGCCCTCTGGAAGGAGATGGTATACTACAACAGCCTCTCACGCCAGGAGCGTAAGAGATACGATGCAGAGAAGGCTCTTCCGGGCAAGATCCACAGGATAGACAGCATACTGAACAGGAAGGACAGCATCAAGGCATACAAGGACAGCGTCAAGGAAGCGACACCTCGTATCCTCGACACGTATGTGGTCCCCGACTCGCTCCAGTACAAGAGATTGCTCCTGTGGACCCATGTCCCTGCAGTCAATGAGGTGAAGCTCCAGAAGGTCGACACTTCGTACAACTACAACTTCTACGACTACCCGTTCTACAAGGAGGACGTGGAGGTCACCTATCTCGGAATATCCGGTTCGGCAGTACAGAACAACAACTTCTTCAAGCGTCACGAAGAGGACAACGTTCCGTTCTACTCGCCTTACCAGGTTTACTCATACTCTCCTTCGACCCTCCCGCAGTACAACACTAAGACTCCTTTCACCGAGCTCTGCTACTGGGGAACGCTCTTCACCAACGCAAAGAAGGAGGAATCCAACATCAGGGTAAGAACCACCCAGAACATCACTCCTAACCTCAACCTCCACCTCGAGTACCATCGCTACGGTGGCAAGGGTCTCCTCCAGAACGAGGCAACTGACAACCGTACGGCAGTGGTTTCGACCAACTACGTGGGCAAGAGGTATCTCATGCATGCCGGCTACATCTACAACAAGGTCGGCAGGAACGAGAACGGCGGTGCAGTGGACCAGGTGGGAGACTTCAACTGGATCAAGGATACCACGGTCACCGACGTCAGGGAAATCGACGTATACCTGACCAAGGCCAGCAGCCTGATGAAGAAGCACACCTTCTTCCTCGACCAGAGCTATAGGATTCCTTTCAGCTTCCTCGCAGGAAGGAAGGAGCGCAAGGCTGAGAAGATATACAAGGACAGCCTGATGACCTACGGAGACAGCCTTGAAATCGCAGAATATCTCGAATGGGAGGCTGAGCAGATCAATCCTATCGACACCATGTACAAGGACGTGACCAGCGCCTTCTTCGGTCACAGCTCCGAACTGAGCATGTTCAGGAGGACCTATGGTGACGAAATCGGAATGAACGATACCCATGGAAGGGAGTTCTATGAACATTATTTCCTGCATCCTACGACGAGCGCGGACTCGATGAGGGTAATGCGTCTTGACAATAAGGTCTACATGCGTCTCCAGCCGTGGAAGGCCGACGGAATCGTCTCGAAGATCGACGTCGGAATCGGAGATAAGCTCAACCAGTTCTACGACTTCAATCCGGACAGCTACCTCGGAGGTAAGAGCAATGTCCTCCACAACAATGTATATGCTTACGCCGGAGTCCAGGGACAGTTCCGCAAGTACATCCATTGGGACGCAGATGGACAGTACACCTTCCTCGGTCATGAGCTCAACGATTTCAGCGTAGGTGCGAACCTCGACCTGAACTTCTATCCTTTCCGCAGGCACAAGGACAGTCCGCTGAACCTCAATGCACATTTCGAGACCTCGCTCAAGGAGCCTGCGTTCTACGAGCAGCATGTGCATACCAACCATTTCTTCTGGGACAACGACTTCAGGAAGATCTCCACGACCAAGGTTCAGGCAGGTCTCGAGATTCCGAGATGGAAGCTTGAGGCGGGCTTCGGCTATGCCATGCTCACCAACAACATCTACTACGACAACAAGGCCATCGTCAATCAGAACACTGAGCTGATGAGCATAATCACGGCTACGCTCCGCAAGGATTTCAGTCTGTGGAGGATTCTCCACCTGGACAACAGCGCGCTCCTTCAGTTCTCTTCGAAGCCTGACGTGGTCCCTCTCCCTCTGCTCTCGCTCAACCTCAGATATTACCTCCAGTTCGACGTGGTGAAAGACGTGATGCAGATGCAGATCGGAGCGAACGCATTCTTCACGACTAAATGGCATACGCCGGGTTACAACCCTGTGCTGGGAGTGTTCTACAACCAGGACGAGGCAGAATACGGAAATTGCCCTTACATCGACGCATTCGTGAACGTGCAGTGGAAGAATGCCTGCGTGTTCCTCAAGGTGGTGAACGTGAACATGGGCCAACCTTTCGACAAGACTGACTATTTCAGCGCCCACCATTATATCAAGCCTGTGCGAGCCTTCAAGTTCGGTATCTACTGGCCATTCTACGTTCATCCGGGTTCAGGCCACTCACATGACCACGGTTCAGGAACTACCGGTTCAGGCAGCAATCACGGTGGCGGAAATGCTGGCGGAGGAAACCGAGGTGGCGGTAATCGAGGTGGCAGCGGACCAGGAGGAATGGCAAGACTCACCAACAGATAACAAACATGAAGCTGGCGTTTCCCCTAAAGACCGCGTTATGCACTTTGCTGATGCTCGCGATATGCCATCCATGCTGCAGGAACATGGACGACATGGAGGAAGACGGCCACAGCTACAAGGGAGAACACCTGCGCTGCGCCATCGCTCTTGGCAGCAGTCTCCAGGAATCGCTCAAATACGGACTCAACTATGAGATACTCCAGGACTTCGCCGAGGCGGAGGGTTGCGAGATAGAGATAGTCATGATCAATGACTCTACCGACTATGCAGATTCGCTCAGAAAGGGAGTCTTCGACATAGTGGCCCTGCGAACCGGAAGAGATTCTCTGGACTTTGAAGGAGTGGATTTCTCCTGGAGCTACGACGGAGTCCATGCCCTTGCCGTGGCAGATGACCGATACACGGCACTAGGCGAAATCAACAGGCGTCTTTTCCAGATCGTTTCATCAGGCCAGTACGAGGAGATGGAGAAGATGTTCAAGGTAGGATATGACCCTTTCAGAAGGGCTGAGACAGGAATCACATCCAAGCACCTGAGCCCGTACGACACCATCATCAAGAAGTACGCAAAGGAACTCGGATGGGACTGGAGAATGCTCGCCGCCCTGATCTACAAGGAATCGAAGTTCACGATCAACAATGTCTCATTCCGTGGTGCCGTGGGCCTTATGCAGGTACGGCCTAGCACTGCCGCAGCCTACGGAATCCATAACCTGCTGGATCCCGAACAGAACATCAAGGCAGGTACGGCGAACATCAAGATAATCCAGGACAGGTACTTCTCCGCCGAGGAATTCACTTTGGAAGAAAAGGAGAAGTTCACTCTGGCAGCGTACAATGCCGGTGTCGGCAGAATAGCGGACTGCCGCCGCCTTGCGGCAAGCATGGGCAAGAGCAGCTATGTGTGGGAAGACGTCAAGTCAGTCATTCCATTCATGAGCGACACCGAGCTGCTGGACACAACTGACGTCGTCCAGTACGGACATTTCAGCGGAGTCGAGACCATCGCATACATAGATGACGTGAAGAACGTCTACGACGCCTTCTGCACTATCTGTCCAAGTTCCAAGTAAATCAATTGACCCTTACGGTATCAGCAGGATCGACCTTAGAGATGAAGAGGGTCGGCACGAGCAACAGCGCCATGATTGCTGCGTATGAGATCACGTCAGCAGCGAGAACCACTCCTATGTTCAGGTGAACTGGGACGAAGGAAACGAAATAGTTCTGCGGAGGAAGCTTGAGAAGATGAGTCGCAGACTGGATCACACAGAAAAGAATCGCGAGCAGGTTACCTGCAAGCATTCCCTTGAGCACGATCTTGGACGAGCTGATGAGAAAGACCTTGCTGATGTCCTTGTCCTTCATTCCGAGGGCCTTCAGAAGTCCTATGGTCGAGATGTTCTCGAAGAGCATTATCAGGAGGCCTGAGATCATGTTGAACCCAGCCACTATGGTCATCAGAATGAGGATGAACACGACGTTGAAATCTATGAGGTCAAGCCAGTCGAACATCTGAGGATAGGAAGAGATTGAGGAACTTGCATAGACCGTATCATCGTCCTCCGACAGGTAGCTTGAGGATATAAACCCTATCTCCTGCTCGATCTCGGAGAGCATCCTCTTGGTCCTTAGGGCAGGATGGACCTTGATCTCGAACGCGGTGATTTCGTCCTCCGCCCATCCGTTGAGCCTTTGGAGGTCTTCCATTGAAGCTATCACCACCAGCTTGTCCTGGCTGTCCACGAGACCGTCATAGAGCGAGGCCACATGGAACTTCCTGGCCTTGACCCTGTCTGCGATGAAATAGGTGGTCATGTCATCTCCGACCTCCAATCCGAGCATGGTCGATAGACGACGAGGGATGCTGACGGCGAGACTTCCCGTATCTGCGGGGTTCTCTACGCCCTTGAAGAGCACGCCGTGGATGTTTTCCTCATGTCGGATCAGGCCAGCGCGATAGATGACGGGATTGACGGACTGGACCTGGGGAAGCTTCTCGATGTGTGGGAGATAATCCGGATTCCTGCCTATGCTGGTGGTCTCACTGATGTAGTCCTGATTGATGGGAATAAGCTGCACGTCACCGCTGATATCGCTGATGCCATTGCGGATCTCAGTCCTGAATCCGGAGCTGACGGCTACGGCTATTATCATCACGAGGAAACTCACAGCAACACATACCATTGCCAGACGGCCCTTGGTACTGATTTTTCCTGCTATGAATCCTGATGCTCCCATTAGTTGCAAAGTTATGTAAAAATAGCCATCTTTGCTGCCCCAAAAGCCAAAAATGACCAAGCTGATCCAGTTCTTGAAGACATGGATGCTCCCCATATCCATTACTACAGGCATTCTCCTATACCTGCTGTACCGTGTCATTGGCTTTCTCCATCCCGCCGGTCCCTTTCTGGCAGCAGCGATTTCCAAGCTTCAGCCGACCCTGCTCTTCTTCATGCTCTTTCTCTCCTTCAGCAAGATTTCGCCGAAGCAGCTGAGGTTCAGGAAATGGCATATATGGCTACTGATGATTCAGGCCGGTCTTTTCATAGGTCTTGCTCTGCTGATGGCAGTCCTTCCGGAATTCCAGTGGAAGGTCGTGATCGAAGCCGCCATGCTCTGTCTCATATGTCCTACCGCCACCGCTGCGGCAGTCGTCACCGACAGGCTCGGAGGTGAGATGGCCGGTCTGATCTGCTACCTCGTGCTGATCAACCTCGTGGTGGCCATCATCGTCCCGCTTTTCGTACCGATGATACATCCTGCTGCAGGAATGTCCTTTATCGCGGCTTCTGCGCTCATCATCGCGAAGGTGTTCCCTACCCTCATATGCCCGGCCCTGCTTGCCTGGGCCATCCAGTGGATTTCGCCTGAGCTGAACGCAAAGATAGTCAGTCGCAAGGACGCCGCCTTCAACATCTGGGCAGTATCGCTTTGTCTGGCAATTCTTATGACGACGAGGGCAATCTTCAACAGCAACACTCCTTTTGCCGTTCTCTGCGGCATAGCAATAGCATCGCTGATCACCTGCGTATTCCAGTTCTGGGCCGGAAGGAAGATAGGAAAGAGATATGGCGACAAGGTCACCACCTGTCAGGCTCTCGGCCAGAAGAACACCGTGTTCGCAATCTGGATGGGATACACCTTCATGGACCCTGTCAGCTCGGTAGCCGGCGGGTTCTACAGCATCTGGCACAACGTATTCAACAGCTGGCAGATGTACAGGAAGCAGCAGGAGGAACTAATTGAGCGCGGCGAGACGGGCCTTGGCAGAGATTGATTCCGCCTCGGTTCCGTATTTCACCATATATGGAAGATACTTCTTCTGGAGCTTGGCATCCTTTGCATTGACTGCCATGGTGCAGCAGTTCTTGATAGCAGGATAATAGTCCGGTGTCGCCTTGAGTATCTTGTCATAGTACTTCATGGCCTTCTTATTATCCTTCTTCACCACATAGTATGAGCCGAGGTCGGAAAGGAACTCAGGGTTGTTCTTGTCTGTAAGGAGCATCTTCTCCGCAATTGTCTTGAACGACTCGCGGGACTTGTCCGTAGCTATTCCGAAGAGGGTGCCGCAGTATTCCTGGATCACCTGATCAAAGAAGGCCTTGTCCACCTCTGCCTCAGGATAGGTCCATGAATGTTTCTTTGAGTTCCACTCATCGATGAGCGAAAGAAGGAATGATGTTGTCATGTCCGGGCTGTCGGTCTCGTAGGCAAGGAGGGCTGTAGCCTTGTCTATCCTCAGGTCGAGCCTCTCCGGATAGAGCTTGATCGCCTTCTCTATGCTTCTCATGGCATCCCCGAAGACTTCGTCATCGAAGACAGGAACCTGGAAATAGTACCTGTTGGTACCGGTGCTGTCCTTGAGCGTGAGTATAGGATCGAGGCCAAGGTGCTTCTTGCTGTCGGTATCGACGACCTTGTGATCTCTCGACTTCTCGAAGTACATCTGGAAGCGTGCCACGAGCATGTCCACGTCCGTAGAGTCGACCTGGGCCCACTTGTCAAGTATGCCCTCCACACCGACTCCGGAATGGCCCAGCCTTGCGACCAGCCTCTCGTAACGTGCCTTGTATTCTTCTGCTGTCTGTGCGAACATCTGGAAAGAGACCAGTGCCGCCATGATGACCATGAGTATTCTCTTCATTACTTTATATCCATTCTTATCCTCCTCGACTGAGGATGGAGGTTGTTAGTCCTGTTCCCGAGGTTCTTCACGAAGCCCAGCGGAACGTTCTTGTATGTAAGCAGAACGATGCCCTTCGGAGCATCCGCAAGCGTGATTGCATCCTTATGAAGGAAAGCGAGTGCTGTCGGTTTATCGATAGCAGCCTCTGCGAAGGCCCCCCTGCGAAGCGCGATGCAGAGAGCGAGATCCTCGTCCGGCACGAGGTCATTGCCCTTGATCTGTCCCACTGCCGTGCCTGACGACAGAAGCGGCATAGTCGAAGCGATATGGTCGACAAGATCTGCGATGACCGTCGGAACTGCTATCACCATGTCTCCCTTGCGCCTGACATTGACCGGACAATCGAAAAGCGCGCTGACCATCTTCTGCGCGGCGTCGGCCTTCTGCGGCTTGCCCTTGCGAAGCTCGACAGCCTCATCACCGTCCTTGACCATGGTTGCGCAATACTGGCCTTCGCCGGGGACAAAACCTGGAACCAGGCTCTTCGAGGACAGTTTCTTCGCTCCGAGTTCCTGACATATCCATTCGACGTTGCCGTCATTCTCATATCGGTTGAAGGTGCAGGTCGAATATACCATCACACCCCCGCCAGAAAGCGCTGGCCAGACATCTGCGATGATGCGGCGCTGACGTTCCTCACAAAGTTTCACGTTGTCAGGAGACCACTGGGCGAGCGCCTCCTCGTCCTTTCGGAACATGCCTTCTCCTGAGCATGGTACGTCTGCGACTATGATGTCGAAGAAGGCCTTCAGGTTCGCGAATGCCTTCGGATCCACGCTAGTGACGATGACGTTAGGATCGCCCCATCTGCCGACATTGTCAGCGAGGACTGTGGCCCTTGTCTTCATGACTTCGTTGGCGACCAGAAGGAATGAATCTCCGAAAGCAGCCCTGAGGCTGGCAGCGAGATCCGTCGTCTTTCCGCCCGGCGCTGCACAAAGGTCAAGCACACGGACCGGACGGTTCAGGCCTTCGAAACGTCCGAGGATATCACGGACTGCCTGACCGACATACATGGCGGAAGAATCCTGCACGTAGTATACTCCTGCATGGAATAGCGGATGAAGGGTGAACACCGGCCTCTCCTTGAGGAGATAGCCGAAACTGCTCCACTCCACCGATGAGGCGCCGTCAAGGATAGGGAGATGCACGCCCTCGCACTTCGACGGATTCAGACGGACCGACACGGACGCCGGCTCGTCCAAAGCAGCCTTGACGACGTCTATGCTGTTCTCGCCAATTGCCTCGGAGAGATACCTGAGAAATTCTTCCCTAAGTTCCATACTACCTATTCATGTTCTTGAGCATCTCGGGATCGACACCCTCCGGCATCCTGCCCTCCGATACAGCTACAAGGCCGTCGACTATCTTGTCGAGACCTTCCTGGATCTTCTTGCCAAGCATCATCTTCATCATGAAGTTCAGGTCTGCTGACACCTCGATGCTGAACTGGGTCTTGTCTGCTGGACCAGCCGCACCGAAATTGAGTCCGACCTTGAAGGCGATAGGAGAATTGCCCCAGTCGATGAGCTCTATATATGAATAAGGTACTCTCTGATTAACCTTTGCTCCGATGGTGAAGCCCTGGGCTGTCACCGTGATGGTGTCATAGTCAGCCTCTATCATATCCCTCTTGTCCTCGGGAACCATCTGCGAGAAGTTCCTCATGTCAACGAACGACATGTAAAGCTCGAAAGGAGCCTTGGACACTATGCCTGTCTTGCTTTTATAATTTTCCATATTGCTTATTATCTTTGCGGTGAAATGCAAATATAGCAAATTCCATGCACAAGATATACTTCGAGAAACGAGCCGTCATCATCTGCCACCCGGACGACCAGGCTCTGAGCGATCCGAACGCAGTCACCTTCCACCTTGGAGAGCGTTTCGACATGTGCGCGCTGGTCGGCATGGTGCTAAGGTCAGACTCGCTTTTCCGAGTTTACATCCCTGCGGAGGATGTCGATGCCGCATACAAGAGGATATGCGCGGAGTTTGTCGAAGTCACAGCCGGCGGCGGCCTTGTTTCCAACCGCAGGGGCGACTATCTTCTCATAAGCAGAAACGGCCTCTGGGACCTCCCGAAGGGGCATCTCGAGCCTGGAGAAGACATCAGGGAATGTTCATTGCGCGAGGTGCAGGAAGAAACCGGAGTGGATGAGCTCCAGCTCAGGGATCTCATCTGCATCACAGACCACTGCTATCTCAGGAACGGGATGTGGCATCTCAAGCATACCTGGTGGTATGACATGCTCTACACCAACCCGACCGACCTGACCCCTCAGACAGAGGAGGATATCGCAAAAGCCGCATGGGTTGCAAAATCGAGTCTCCCGCCTTTCCTGAAGAACACATACCCTTCGATACAGGAAGTTTTCAAAGAAGCAAAGGTTTAGTGAAACAAAATTCGTTTCCGTACGTATAATATTTAGTTTTTCTCCGCTCAACGGAGTCAGAAACGGCTAAACCTTAAAGAATTAGAAAAAAAATGAAACTCTCACAGTTCCAGTTCGAGCTTCCTCAGGAGAAGATCGCCACAGAGCCTCCAAGATGGAGGGACGAGTGCAAGCTCATGATCCTTCACAAGGACACAGGCGAAATCGAGCACAAGCTTTTCAAGAATATCATCGAGTATTTCGGCAAGGGCGACACCTTCGTATTCAACGACACAAAGGTATTCCCAGCTCGACTCAACGGAAACAAGGAGAAGACCGGCGCCAACATCGAGGTGAGCCTCCTCAGGGAGCTCAACAAGGAGCAGCGCCTCTGGGACGTGATCGTAGACCCTGCCAGGAAGATAAGAATTGGCAATAAGCTCTATTTCGGCGAGGACGAGAGTCTCGTTGCCGAGGTGATAGACAACACCACCTCACGCGGACGTACCCTCCGTTTCCTCTTCGACGGAAGCTACGAGGAGTTCAAGAGCACACTCTTCTCTCTCGGCAAGACCCCTGTACCAACTTGGGTGAAGCCAGAGCCAGAGCCGGAGGATGCCGAGAACTATCAGACCATCTACGCAGCTAACGAGGGTGCAGTGGCAGCCCCTGCAGCGGGTCTCCACTTCAGCCGGGAGCTCTTCAACAGAATGATCCTCAAGGATATCGAGAAGGCATTCATCACCCTCCACATGGGTATCGGCCACTTCCGTAGCGTTGACGTCGAGGACCTCTCGAAGCACAAGATGGACTCTGAAAGGCTCATCATCACTCCAGAGACCGCAAAGAAGATCAACGATGCAAAGCATGCTGGCCATCAGGTAGTAGGCGTCGGAGTCACCGTCATGAGAGGTCTCGAGACCTATGTGACCACCAACGGAGACGTGAATGCATACGACGGATGGACCAACAAGTTCATCTTCCCTCCTTACAAGTTCGCTGTGCCTACGGCAGTCATCTCGAACTTCCACCGTCCCGGTTCTACCATGCTCATGTCGGTTGCAGCCTTCGGAGGTTTCGACAATGTGATGAAGGCATACCAGACCGCTCTCGAGCAGGACTACAAGTTCGGTCCTTATGGAGACGCCCTCCTCATCCTCTAAAAAAATGAATTTGCTCTGAAAAAATGCAAATCTTCATAGACCGAGCCCCTTGGAAGCAATTCCGAGGGGCTTTTTCGTATCTTCACCATCAGCAAAAAGACGATGGAGATGGGAAGATTTGACGAGACGGTATGTCATTGTGCACTCAACAGGATTTTCGGCTTCGAGCCCAGGATAGCATTGGCTCTAATTGACACGCTCGGTTCGGCGTCAGCCGTATTCGAGCTGAGCCGGTCGGGGCTGGACGAGATACTTGGACCCTTCAGCAAGCACAGGGAAGACATCTGCTTCCGGGCACTGGAGCAGGCCGCGGACGAGCTGAACATGCTGGATGCGAAAGGATGTCACTTCCTGCCATACTCGAGCAAGGATTTCCCGGCCCTGCTGAAGGAATGTGAGGATCCTCCGGTCGGCTTATATTACAAAGGTATATCCAAGCCGGACGAAATCTTCGGGAACCTCAACTCAATCGCAGTGGTGGGGACGAGGGACATCTCGACCTATGGCAGCGAATGGTGCGAGAGGATAGTCAAGGGGATCGCAGGAAGCGGCTCACGCCCCACCATAGTCAGCGGGCTGGCTCTGGGCACGGACATCGCAGCCCACCGGGCAGCTCTTGCGGAAGGTGTTCCGACCATAGCGGTAATGGCCACGGGAATAGACGAGATCTACCCATACAGGCACACCAAGGAGGCTGAGATCATGGCCTCGACTCCGAACTGCGCCCTCGTGACGGACTATCCTCCAGGGACCGCGCCCCTGCAGGTGAACTTCCTCAGGAGGAACCGCATCATAGCTGGCATGTGCCGGGCTACCATACTGATTGAATCCAAGTTCAGAGGAGGGGGTATGATGACGGCAAACCTGGCCTTTTCCTACGGAAGGGAGGTCTATGCCCTGCCTGGCAGGATAGACGATATCCGTTCGCAGGGATGCAACCATCTCATCAGAGGCAGGATTGCAGAAGCGATCAGCAGCGAGATCGAGCTGGGAAAGAGTCTCGGACTTGAGATCCGGCGCTCCCGGAGAAGGGATATCATATTGGAGGCAAGACGCCTTTACGAGTCGTCAATGGGCCAGGAGACGACGTCGAAGCTGCTTTCCATTATAGAAACAATAGGAAAGAACAGGGGTATAGACGTGGAAGACATAGCCTCCGCCTGCGGAATCAGTTACCAGGAGGTTCTGGAAAGCGTCACCATGATGGAAGCGGACGGCCTGATCTCGATGGATATGCTCCGTAGATGTTCGTTAAATCTGAAATAATGATTAGATTTGTAGGGTATGATCGATACCCATTGCCACCTATACGACGAAGCCTTCTCAGGAGAGGAAGATGCAGCAGTTGAGCGTGCCGTCGCCGCCGGAGTCACAAAGCTTGTGCTTCCGGACATCGACAGCAGGTCTCGCGATGCCATGTTCGCATTGGCAGGACGCCATCCAGGCGTTGCGTTCCCATGTCTGGGTCTCCATCCGACAGAGGTCAACGCTTCATGGAAGGAAGAATATTCCACCATGGAGAGATGGATGGGGGAAAAGATATATGCAATTGGCGAGATCGGCCTCGACTTCTATTGGTCGCGCGAATTCGTTGCAGAGCAGGAAGAGGTGCTCGGACTGCAGCTGGACCTCGCCAGCCGGATGGACCTTCCTGTGATAATCCACAACAGAGAAGCCACGGAAGCCATATTATCGATCATCAAGAAACACAATCACAGCAATCTCAGGGGCGTATTCCATGCCTTCACCGGCAGTATCGAGACCTTTAGGGAAATCCAGAGGCTCGGCGACTGGTACGTGGGCATAGGAGGAGTCGTCACTTTCAAGAAAGCATCCATAGGAGAGACTGTGAAGGATATTCCGCTCGGGCGCATCCTGCTCGAGACGGACTGCCCGTACCTCACTCCGGTTCCCCACAGAGGCGAGAGAAACGAGAGCAGCTACATACCTTTCATAGCGTCCAAGATCGCCCTCCAGCAGGGTATCTCAGTCGAAGAGGTGGATGCAGTGACGAGCGAGAACGCCCGTAAACTTTTCAATATATGATGACAAGCAGCTTTGAGGGGAACAAGGCTTCCCTGCTCATGATCTACACGGGAGGCACGATAGGAATGAAACAGGATCCTGTCAGCCAGACCCTGCGTCCTTTCGATTTCAGCCAGATTCTCGAGGAAGTGCCCGAACTCGCCAAGTTCGCCTACAGGATAGACGCCGAATCCTTCGACCCTATCATAGACTCTTCTGACATAGAACCTGCGACATGGAAGCTCATCGCCCAGACCATAGAAAAGGGCTATGACGAATACGACGGATTCGTCGTCCTACACGGCACCGATACCATGGCCTATTCGGCATCCGTACTCAGCTTCATGATTGAAGGTCTCACCAAACCGGTGGTATTCACAGGAAGCCAGCTTCCTATCGGCATGCCGAGGACGGACGGAAAGGAGAATCTCATCTCCGCGGTCGAAATCGCCGCATCGAAGGACGAGAACGGGCATGCAATCATTCCCGAGGTTTGCATTTGTTTCGACAACAAGCTGATGCGAGGTAACCGCACGTCCAAGATGGACGCGGAGGAGTTCAAGGCTTTCCGCTCGCCGAATCTCCCGCTCCTCGCAGAGGCTGGAATCAACATCCGATACAACAACTCACTGATAATCAAGCCAAAAGATTGGAGCAAGCGTCCCACCTTCCATTATGAGCTCGACACCAGAGTCTCCATTCTGAAGATCCATCCGGGCATCACTCCTCAGGTCGTGAGGAACATCCTATGCGGACCGGAGACGAGATCTGTGATACTAGAGACCTATGGTTCCGGCAACGCGCCGTCCAGGACATGGTTCCTCGACATCGTGAAGGAAGCTGTCAGCATGGGCAAACTTCTGGTCAACGTCACCCAATGTGCGGCAGGTTCGGTCAACATGGCGATCTACGCAAACGGCAAGACTTTACTTGACTGCGGAGTGTGCAGCGGCTATGACAGCACTACCGAAAGCATGCTTGCAAAGCTCTTTTACCTGATGGGAAGATTCGACAGAAACGAGGAGGTCAAAGCCTTCCTCGAGTCATCAATAAGAGGAGAAATCTCCAAATAATTATTGTTGTTTGAAAATAAATTGCTAAATTGCACCGCTTTTAATACGGATTGCCACGTCCGTACGACAGGAAAATTATTGTAACAAACTAATACAGTATTAATTAAACACTCAAAAACAATTATGAAAAAAGTTTTCATGTTTTTGGCAGTTGCAGGCCTGATGGCCTTTTCTGCACAGTATGCAGCTGCTCAGGAGAATGACGAGGCTGCTCCAGCTGAGACCCAGCTTGTTGCCGATGAAGCTCCAGATGCTGCTATCGACCCATTCGCCGCAAAGTCAGATGTTCCTCTTCACCAGGCCATCAAGACTAAGTTCATCGAGGGTGGTGCAGGCTTCATGAGCCTCGTTATCATCTGCTTGATCATCGGTCTCGCTCTCGCAATCGAGAGAATCCTTTACCTCACTCTCTCTAAGACCAACACAACCAAGCTTCTTTCGAAGATTGAGAAGGCTCTTAAGGAGCAGGGTCCAGATGCAGCAAAGGAAATCTGCCGCAACACCCGTGGTCCTGTCGCAGCTATCTTCTATGAGGGCTTCGAGCACATCTCAGAGGGTATCGAGGTTGTTGAGAAGAAGATTGCTACCAACGGCTCTATCGAGATGAGCAAGATGGAGAACGGTCTCGGTTGGATCTCTCTCTTCATCGCCATCGCTCCTTCTCTCGGATTCTTGGGTACTGTCATCGGTATGATCCAGGCATTCGACGCAATCCAGGCAGCAGGTGATATCTCTCCTAACGTCGTTGCAGGTGGTATGAAGGTCGCTTTGATCACTACCGTTGCCGGTTTGATCGTTGCCGTTATCCTCCAGCTCTTCTACAACTACATCCTTTCACAGATTGATAGCCTTTCAATCGAGATGGAGAAGGCAGAGGATCAGCTCGTTAACATGCTTGTTAAATACGCAAAATAATTTCCAATAATGGCAAATCCTAACAAAAGGACTTACGCTAAAGTAGTCAAAATCGTAGAGTGGCTTCTCCTTGCGTGCTCAGTTGCTATCATCCTCTTCGGAGTTATCGGTGGATTCGAGAGCAACGGCGCAAAGGCGATCGACCTCATGCTCTACTGGGCGTATGCTCTCGTGGTGATCGCTCTCGTTGCGATTATCATCCTGGGTGTAGGTGCCAATGCTGCTAGAAGCAAGAAGTCTGCGATCTCTATCGTCGGCGTGCTTGTAGGAGTATGTGCACTCGTTGCCATTGCATACGTACTCGCTCCAGGTTCCGAGGCCATCGGACTTGTTGGTGAGCAGCCTAGCGCTACCACCCTCAAGCTTACTGATACCGTAATGAACCTTACTTACATCGCTGCATGCGCAGCAGTAGTATCAATCGTTGCAAGCGCTATCATCAACGCTATCCGCAAATAAGGTAGAAAGACATGGCTTCAAAGAAAACACCAGAAATCAATTCAAGCTCTACGGCGGACATCGCATTCCTCCTCCTGTGCTACTTCCTCATGACTACTACCATGGGTTCACAGGCTGGTCTTCAGCGTCGTCTTCCTCCTATGCCTGATCCTAACCAGAAGGTTGAGGACCAGAAGGTAAACCGTAGAAACATCTTCATCGTCAGAATCAACTCTAGCGATAGACTGCTTGCTGGTAATGAGGCTATTGATGTCAGCCAGTTGAAAGAAAAGACCAAGGAGTTCCTCTCAAACCCTAACAACGATCCTAACCTTCCAGAGAAGTCTGAGGTTGATATCGAGGGTTACGGCAAGTATATGGTTTCTAAGGGCGTTATCTCCCTCCAGAACGACCGTGGTACCAGCTACCAGGCATATATCGCCGTACAGAACGAGCTTGTAAAGGCCGTTAACGAACTTCGTGATGATTTTGCATACAACAACTACGGTAAGAGGTATGCAAGTCTTTCAGAGGAAAAACAGGAAATCGTCCGCAAGGCTATCCCTCAGAACATCTCAGAGGCAGAGCCTAAGGATATCACCAAGAAATAAGGAGGATTAAGAAATGTCAAAATTCAAAAAAGGCGGTAAGAAAGCCGTTCCAGCAGGAAGTACATCTTCTCTCTCCGATATCGTCTTCATGCTCCTGTTCTTCTTCATGGTAACCACTCAGATGCGTGAGACCGAGAACAAGGTTCAGGTCAAGCTCCCTGAGGCTAGTGAGGTTGCCAAGCTTGAGAGAAAGGATCTGTCTTCATACATCAATATCGGATCACCTGTGAGACATCTCCAGGCACAGTACGGTACCGATGCACGAATCCAGCTCAACGACTCTTTCAAGACTGTAGACGACATCCGTGACTTCATTGCTGCTGAGCGCGATGCTATGAGCGAGGCAGACAGACAGTTTATGACAGTATCAATCCGCGCAGACGAAAACGTCCGCATGGGTATCGTAACAGATGTTAAGCAGGAGCTCCGTAGGTGCTCAGCGCTTAAGATCATGTACGCTGCAAGAAAGGTAACTGAAGAGTAAACTCGACTATATTAAAAATAGGGTGGCCCAAAAGGTCACCCTATTTTTTTGTTAGTCAATATTGATTAAATTTGCCGAGTTAAACTTATCAACAATTATGGAAACACCAGTAAGAACCAAAGTAAAAGAACTGCTCAAGAAAGAGCCAGGCAAGGAAGTTCTCGCCAAAGGTTGGGTGAGGACCAAGAGAGGAAACAAGGGCATTGCATTCATCGCCCTTAATGATGGTTCTACAATAAATAATATCCAGATCGTAGTAGACAAGACCGCATTCCCAGAGGATGTACTCGCAAAGGTCACTACAGGTGCTTGTATCGGAGTTATCGGTACGCTCGTAGAATCTGTAGGTAGCGGACAGGCAGTCGAAATCCAGGCAAAGAGCATAGAGATCTACGGTGAGTGCGACCCAATGAAGTACCCACTCCAGAAGAAGGACACTTCATTCGAGTACCTCAGGACCGTAGCCCATATGCGAATGAGGACTAACACCTTCGGTGCTGTACTTCGCATCCGCAACCAGATGGCATTCGCAATCCATGAGTATTTCCACGGAAAGGGGTTCGTATACCTCAACACTCCGCTCATCACAGCATCAGACTGCGAGGGTGCAGGTCAGATGTTCCAGGTTACCACACTTGACCTCAACAATGTACCTAAGAACAAGAAAGGTCAGGTAGACTTCAGCGGTGACTTCTTCGGCAAGCAGACCAGCCTTACAGTCAGTGGACAGCTCGAGGGTGAGCTCGGAGCAACCGCACTCGGAGAGATCTATACCTTCGGTCCAACCTTCCGTGCAGAGAACTCAAACACTCCTCGCCACCTTGCAGAGTTCTGGATGGTAGAGCCAGAGATGGCATTCTATGACATCAAGGACAACATGGACCTCGCAGAGGATTTCATCAAGTACCTCGTAAAGTGCGCACTTGAGCGTTGCTACGAGGATGTGAAATTCCTCAACGACAAATATGATGACAGCCTCATCGACAGACTCTATGGCGTCATCGACACCGAGTTCGTAAGGCTTCCTTACACTGAGGGTATCAAGATTCTTGAGGAGGCAGTCAAGAATGGCGTGACTTTCGAATATCCCGTAGCCTGGGGCGTAGACCTCCAGAGCGAGCACGAGAGATATCTCGTCGAGAAGCATTTCCAGAAGCCAGTCATCCTTACCGACTACCCTAAGGACATCAAGGCCTTCTATATGAAGCAGAACGAGGACGGAAAGACAGTTCGCGCGATGGACGTGCTCTTCCCTAAGATCGGAGAGATCATCGGTGGATCAGAGAGAGAGGCATCCCTCGAGAAGCTCGAGAACCGCATTAATGAGCTCGAGATGAGCCGTAAGAGCCTCGAGTGGTACATTGATACCCGTCGCTTCGGATCATGCCCTCACAGCGGATTCGGACTTGGCTTCGAGAGACTCCTTCTCTTCGTTACCGGAATGGCAAACATCAGAGACGTGATCCCATTCCCAAGAACTCCGAAAAACGCCGAGTATTAACAGATAATACGCTTAGAGAATATGCTGCTGATTGGTATTGCCGGAGGATCCGGCTCAGGAAAATCGACTGTCGTCAGTGCGATCACAAGAAATCTCAAGGAAAGAGTTGCTGTCATACCTCAGGATTCCTACTACAAGGATCTCAGCCACCTCAGTGAGGTTGAGAAGAGGAACAACAACTTCGACCATCCTGACGCAATCGATTTTGAGCTCCTCCAGCAGCACCTATCTGACCTCAAGAACGGTAAGGCAGTAGACCAGCCTATATACTCCTATATAACCTGCTCACGCAACAAGGAGAAGACCGTAAGGGTCGAGCCTGCAGACGTGATCATAATTGAGGGAATCCTCATCTTCACCTGCAAGCCGCTCCGCGACCTGATGGACATCAAGATCTTCGTGGACGCAGACGACGATGACAGGTTGATGAGAGTGATGTCAAGAGACATCGTTGAAAGAGGAAAGACCGTTGACTGGGTCATCGAGAGATACTCGAAGACCGTGAAACCAATGTATCTCCAGTTCATCGAGCCAAGCAAGCGATACGCAGACATCATCATCCCTCAGGGAGGACATAACAAGGTAGCCATCGACATCATCTCGGCAACAATAGAAAAAGCTTTAAGGGAAACCGAAAAATAAACTTACGCAGCAGTGGCCAGACTTCCGAAAGAAGACCGCGTTGGAATTTATGTCACCGTGATAGTCCATCTCACGGTGATAATTATTTTCTTGCTATATCAGATCGGTATGCAGCTTGGAAGGGAGCAGAGCTTCGTGCTCGACTTCAGCAAGCTCGAGCAGATCGAGAAGGAAAGGCAGGAAATGGATTTCAAGGACAACATCAGCAAGAAGCTTGATGAGATGCTTGGCCAGGCACCTGTCTACAGGGCTTCTGACGTAAGGAACGTCGCAGTCAACAGAAGCGCTCTGAGAGACGACAGGAACACGGATGCAGACCAGCTCTACCGTGACGCTGAAAGGCTCGCAAACGAGCTTAAAAACGGCCAGAACGCGATAAAGGAGGATGCCAGGGACGAAGTCGTAGACCTTAAGCCTAGCACAAAGCCTCAGGAAGAGAGGAAGCAGGAATATTCGGGAAAAGCCGTAGTCACCTACAACCTCGACGGAAGGAAGGCTAGCCACCTTACTATCCCTGCATACAGATGCATGGGCTCGGGCGATGTCACAGTAATCATCACGGTCAATCCACAGGGCACTGTAATAGATGCCAAGGTCCTTGACAGCGCATCATCTTCGGACAAATGTCTCAGGGACCATGCGGTAAGAGCCGCAAGGACTTCGAAGTTCTCCAAGACTGGAGGCACCAGCAACCAGCTCGGAGATATCACCTACAGTTTCATCGCGCAGTAAGCGCTTTCTTCACGCACTCATCCACGTCGAGATACATCTTGTAGAATGCATTCTCGCCGAGCTTGCTGTATCTTGCAACGAGCGCATTGACCTGCGGCATCATGTAGGACTTTGATTCTGCCCACTCAGCAGCAGACGGCCTGAGGCCATCCCTTGATGCGGCAAATGCAAGGAACTTCGACTCGAGATCATACTTTCTGATAAATGTATCGAGGACCTTGTAGTCATCGATGTTCGAAAGTTCGGTCCTGTGCTGGTCGAAGAAATAGGAAGCGAATCTCATCGCCGTAGCCTTCCTGTTGCACTGCACATAGAAATTAGTGGCCTTGGTCGTATCGATAGGCACGAAGATGTCAGGTATGATTCCACCACCGCCATAGACCTTGCGGCCCTTGGCTGTATAGTACACTTCATTCTCGTTTACCTTGATGCTGTCCGCATCGGTCATCTCTCCGTGCATGTAGCGATCATAGATATCGTAGGCATACTCGTCGTCTGAGCTGTACGGCTTCTGTATGCACCTACCCGAAGGAGTATAGTAACGAGCGATGGTAAGCCTTATTCCACTTCCGTCGGTAAAGTTGAGCGGTTCCTGTACGAGTCCCTTTCCGAATGAACGGCGTCCTATGATCTGTCCTCTGTCATTATCCTGGATTGCACCTGCGAAGATCTCGCTGGACGACGCCGAAGACTCATCTATCAGCACGCAGAGCTCTATATCCTTGAGCATTCCCCTTCCGTCTGCCTTGAAGTCTCGGCGCGGTGAATGTAGTCCTTCCATATACACGACCTGGTCTCCCCTGTCGAGGAACTCATTTGCAAGAAGGCAGGCTTGCTCGAAATAGCCGCCTGTATTTCCTCTGATGTCGAAAATAAGCTTCTTCATGCCCTGTGCAAGCAACATGAGAGCGTTTATCTGCACCTCTGAATAGGTGGTACGAGTGAACTTGGTGAGCTTTATATAGCCTGTAGTATCATTGACCATGAAGGCCGCATCCACGCAGTTCACAGGAATCTTTCCGCGGGTAATGTCAAAGGACATGGTCTCCTCTCCCCTGAGCACGGTCACCTTGACCTTCGAACCGGATGGTCCCTTCATGAGTCGGACCATGGAATCCTGCGGTGTCTTCGCTCCCGCAATCACCTTCTCATCGACACGGATGATCCTGTCTCCCTGCATCAGGCCAGCCTTCTCCGAAGGGCCGCCACCTATCACACTGAGGACGATTGCCGTATCATTGGGTACGTTGAACTGAATTCCGATACCGTCGAAATTGCCGGCAAGCTCGGACTCGGATTCCTCAAGTTCCACTGGAGGAAGATATACGGAGTGCGGATCAAGCTCATGGAGCGCCGCAATCACGGCCGCGTCCGTCATGTTCTTCACGTCGATGGTGTCGACATAATGATTCTGCACATAATCGAGGATCAGGGAGAGTTTGCGCCAATTGCCGTACTCCCAGCTCATCTGCTTCTTCTTGGCCGCGCTAACCCTGAAAATAAGCAGGGATATGAGCATTCCCAACACGACGCCCATCAGGGCGACGAGCAGCTGGTAACTTGTCTTCTTCATCAGTCTTCTACCTGTTCTACGATTATACCTGCCTTACGGAGTAGGTCCACGCCGTCGGTGAGCCTGTACTCATCCCTGTAGACGACCCTTGAGACTCCTGCCTGGATGATAAGCTTAGCGCACTCGACGCACGGAGACGCGGTGACATACAAAGTCGCGCCCTTGCTGCTGTTGCCTGACTGCGCGACCTTCGTGATCGCGTTTGCCTCAGCATGGAGCACGTATGGCTTGGTTACGCCGTTCTCATCCTCGCACACGTTCTCGAATCCCGAAGGAGTTCCGTTATAACCATCAGAGATGATCATCCTGTCCTTCACGAGAAGCGCACCCACCTGACGGCGCTTGCAATATGAATTCTGTGCCCAAACGGCAGCCATCCTGAGATAGCTATGGTCAAATTTCTCCATTTCGAATAGTTTATTTCTGTTCTACCTCAACCTGGTCAGCTGGAACATGGCCTTCGAACTGAGCAACAGGCTCGCCCCCCTCGAATGCATACACGAAGGTCTGGGATGCGGTATAAACCACCCAATAGTTCTTCTTGCCGATGAGGATGGACTCCGGAAGTGAGCTGACCTTGTCCTTAGGGACGATGGTCTTCCAGCCCTCCGGCTTCTGGCCCTTGAGATTGTACATGTCTATAGTGTTGTCCATATTGAGGACTATCGCGTTGTATCTTCTCAGATTGCGGAAATCATACACGTCTGGCCCGAGAAGGACTGGCTTTTCGAGAGTTGAAGGGAAGCCCTCCACCACTCGTCCGAGACGGTCATAGAGATAGAGTTTGTCACCAGAGCAGAACGCAAACTGGATCTTCTTGTTGTTGAAATAGTCCACGTTCGCAACCCTGCCGCAGAGCGCGCCGTCGAACGGCACTGCCCAGAGTTCGTTACCGTCCTCGGAGAGAGTGAGCTTGCCTTCAGAGAGAGAGAGGTGGTTGTCCTTTCCGCTACCGGAATTCTTTACGGTGAATGGCCCTGCAGGGATGACGACTTCCTGCTCTGCGGCCTCTTTCTTCTTTCTCGCAGACGGT
Source organism: Candidatus Cryptobacteroides sp. (assembly GCF_056207615.1). Lineage (NCBI taxonomy): Bacteria > Pseudomonadati > Bacteroidota > Bacteroidia > Bacteroidales > Candidatus Cryptobacteroides > Candidatus Cryptobacteroides sp. Next base: position 27,363 of record NZ_JBAEER010000158.1, read on the forward strand.
TCCGGCTTGGTCATGTCCATGGTGAGGACGACGCCAGCCTTTGTCTTGGCCAGAGAAGCGATGAAGCTCTCTTCCCTGCCGTAAGAGCTGGCCTCGAGGCTCGCACCAAAGCTCTTCTGGAAGACTTCCCTCACGAGGGCAGAGTTTCCGCTTACAGGGAACCAGAAAAGAGCGAGCTGGTTCTTTCCGGCAAGCACGTCAGAATGCGATGCGAAGGACGAAGACTCGGAGAGTTTGACGCCAGGCATCTCACCCTCTGAATAAGCGCTTATCGCTGCACGGCTGCCGATGAGGAGCCATCCATTCACGTAAGTGCAGCAAGACTCATCCTGCAGCTTATACAGTCCTCCTATCACTGAAGCCACGAAGCCTCCGTAAGGAAAATCGTTCACACCGGTAGCGCAATTCTCGTCAGGATTGTTCACGAGAAGGAGCAAGAGCTGCTCCTGATTACCGTTTATCGGCATTTCTGCAACAGCAGCCTCCTTCACGCCGAGTGAATTGTACCAAGTCTTAGGAGACACGCCTGTTGCATCCTGAAGTTCCTTCTGACGCGCAAGGAAACGACTGATTCCGATGCGAGAGTCGCCATAGGACTGATATGCCTTCATGTATTCTGCCATATCCGCGCTTGGGAGGGAGAATGCCCAGTTGGTCTTCTCCGGGAGGATGGTCGCCAGCTGAGACTCGGAAGGAGTGACGGACTCGAATATCTTCATGTATTTCCTCACGCCGTCAGAACAGTTCACGATACCGCTGACAGTAGCCCTCTCGGAGCCGTTCCTGTCGAGGCTGAAGGCAGCCCAGCTACCGAGAGTCTTGAAGAAGTCCGCATGCTTGAGATAAGGCTTGGAAACTATGGTCGAGAATATCTTTCCGCAATTCTCAACG
>NZ_JBAEER010000159.1:0-2593 GCF_056207615.1 Candidatus Cryptobacteroides sp.
CAGGCGTCAGCTATGCCGACATGAAGGCATCAGATATGGTTGTAGTCGACCTCGCTACCGGTAAGGTAGTCGAGGGCGACCTCAACCCTTCTTCTGACACCCCTACCCATCTCGTTCTCTACAGGTCATTCCCTAACATCCAGGGCGTAGTCCACACCCACTCTACCTATGCAACCGCATTCGCAGAGGCTGGCAAGGACATCCCTAACATCGGAACCACCCACGCAGACTACTTCTACAAGGACATCCCTTGCACAAGGGACATGACCAAGGAGGAAGTCGAGGGCCAGTACGAGCTCGAGACAGGTAACGTGATCGTGGACGAGATCCTCAACATCCGCAAGATCAATCCTGATCATACTCCTGCTGTAATCGTCAAGAACCACGGTCCATTCTCATGGGGTACTTCTCCTGACAACGCAGTCTACAATGCGAAGGTGATGGAGCAGTGCGCAAAGATGGCGTTCATCGCGTTCCAGGTCAATCCTCAGCTCACCATGAACCCACTTCTCATCGAGAAGCACTACAACCGCAAGCACGGTCCTAACGCTTACTACGGGCAGAAGAAGAAATAACCCTATCACAGAACAATAAGCTTTAACAAAATGATCAAGGCATTTGAAAACATCGAGCTCTGGTGGGTAACCGGAGCGCAGCTTCTCTACGGTGGCGAGACCGTAAAGATCGTCGACGGACATTCTCAGGAGATGGTTGCCGGCCTCAACGAGTCAGGCATCATTCCTATCAAGGTCGTATATAAGGGCACTGCAAACAGCAGCAAGGAAGTAGAGGCGATCATGAGCGAGGCAAACAACGCCCCTCAGTGCGTAGGTGTCATCACCTGGATGCACACCTTCTCTCCTGCAAAGATGTGGATCAAGGGTCTCCAGGCCCTCAGGAAGCCACTTCTCCACTTCCACACCCAGTACAACGCCGAGATTCCTTGGGATACCATGGACATGGATTTTATGAACCTCAACCAGTCTGCACACGGTGACATCGAGTATGGTCACATCTGCACCCGCATGCGCATCCCTAGAAAGGTTGTCGTAGGTTACTGGAAGAGCGAGGAAGCTCAGAAGAAGATCGCCGTTTGGGCACGCGTAGCTGCAGCAGTTGCTGACGCACACGACGTACGCTGTCTCATGTTCGGTATGAACATGAACAACGTTGCCGTTACCGACGGTGACCGCGTAGAGTTCGAGCAGCGTCTCGGCTATCATGTAGACTACTATCCTGTATCTTCTCTCATGAACTACTTCAAGGCTGTCACCGACGCTGAGGTGGATGCTCTTGTAGAGGAGTACAAGAAGGAGTACACCATCAAGATCGACGAGTGCGGCGAGCAGGTATACTGGGAGAAGGTACGCAATGCAGCAAAGGCAGAGATCGCGATTCGTCGCGTGCTCGAGGCTGAGGGCGCTACCGCTTTCACCACCAACTTCGACGACCTCGGCGACGCAGACATCGACAGCCCTACTTTCTGTGGCTTCGACCAGATCCCTGGCCTCGCTTCACAGCGTCTCATGGCAGAGGGTATCGGTTTCGGTGCAGAGGGTGACTGGAAGACCGCATGTCTCTATCGCTCACTCTGGATCATGAACCAGGGTCTCTCAAAGGGTTGCTCATTCCTCGAGGACTACACTGTCAACTTCGCTGAGGACTGCCCTTCAAGCCTCCAGAGCCACATGCTCGAGGTTACTCCTCTCATCGCTACCGACAAGCCAAAGCTCGAGGTTCACTTCCTCGGAATCGGTATCCGCAAGCAGGAGACCGCACGTCTCGTATTCACCTCTAAGACCGGCGCCGGCTGCAAGGCTACCATCGTTGACCTCGGCAACCGCTTCCGTCTCATCACCAGCGACGTAGAGTGCATCGAGCCTAAGCCAATGCCTAAGCTCCCTGTAGCATCTGCACTCTGGGTACCTCAGCCAACCTTCGAGATCGGCGCAGGTGCATGGATCCTCGCAGGTGGTACTCACCACAGCGCATTCTCTTACGAGATCACCGCTGAGTACTGGGAGGACTTCGCTGAGATGACCGGTATCGAGTTCATCGGTATCAACAAGGACACCACCATCAGCGGTTTCAAGCAGCAGCCCCGCAACAACGAGATCTACTATATGCACAATAAGTCACTCATGTAATTGATGTGTACCATGGACGCAAGAACAACCATTATCGAAGGTAAGGCTGTCCTCGGCATCGAGTTCGGATCGACCCGTATCAAGGCCGTCCTCATCGACCAGGAGAACAAGCCTATCGCACAGGGAAGCCACGAGTGGGAGAACCAGCTCGTCAACGGTCTCTGGACATACAGCACCGAGGCTATCTGGTATGGCCTCGAGGACTGCTACGCTGACCTCCGCAAGAACGTGAAGGCTCAGTACGATTGCGAAATCGAGCAGCTCGCTTCTATCGGTATCTCTGCAATGATGCACGGTTACATGGCATTCGGCCCTACTGGTGTCGCAAGCCGTGGCGCTGACCCATCAGAAGTAGAGAAGATCCTCTATCCTTTCCTCACCTGGAGAAACACCAACACTGGTGCTGCAGCTGCTGAGCTCTCAAAGCTCTTCAACTACAACATTCC
>NZ_JBAEER010000160.1:0-1921 GCF_056207615.1 Candidatus Cryptobacteroides sp.
CTTCACTCAAATATTATTTTGCCTGTTCGAGCTGAAGTGTCTTAGTTGGCTGGTCGCAAACTTCTGTAGGACCCCAGTACTGGATAGGACCTGGGTAAACGTAAGCTGTTTCCTTTGCCCATACGTCGCGGTTGGCAGCGAAGTACTTGAATGGAGCACCGTCGAGCTCAACGAGAGCCTTGCGGATAACTGGCTTGTTAGCACCGTTACGACGCTCGATGTTCATCATCTTTGTGATAGGCACACCACCTGCGATCCACTCTGCAGCAGGAGCTGTAGTGTTCTTGATTACAGACATGTAGCCGGTCTTGCCGTTAGCGATGAGGCGTGAAGCGTTGTAACCGAGTGAGTAGCAGTAGTCTGCATCGTAGTTAGAAGGAGCTGCACAACGACCTTCGTAACCGAAGAAGTGGTGCTGGGTACCGAACTTGCCTACGAACTTGCCTTCCTTCTTCCATGCAGCGAGCTTGGTGGCAACCATACGAGAGAGGAGCTTCTCAGTCTCGATGAGAGAAACCTGTACGTTACCGTGTGGGTCGCGGTCGAGGCAGAGCTGACGAGCGACATCCTCAGGAAGAGACTCGAGGACTGCGAGGTTGTCAGCAGCGATAGCACCCTTCACGAATGCGATCTGAGCCTCTGCATTAGCGAACTCGCGAGGCTCGCCGGTAGCTGGGTCGGTGAGGACCTCGTTGAGCTCGGCGATGAGCTTCTTGATTGCAGGGATGAACTCGATGATACCCTCAGGGATGACAACGGTACCGAAGTTGTTGCCCTCAGCTGCACGAACTGCGACAGCGTTTGCGATATAGGTTACTACGTCGTCGAGAGACATTTCCTTAGCCTCTACCTCCTCAGAAACGAGGCAGATGTTAGGCTGGCACTGGAGAGCGCACTCGAGAGCGATATGAGATGCTGAACGGCCCATCACCTTGATGAAGTGCCAGTACTTACGTGCAGAGTTGCAGTCACGCTGGATGTTACCGATGAGCTCAGAGTAAGTCTTGCAAGCGGTATCGAAACCGAATGAAGTCTCGATCTGCTCGTTCTTGAGGTCACCGTCGATGGTCTTAGGGCAACCGATTACCTGTACGCCGTACTTCTTTGCAGCATAGTACTCAGCGAGGACGCAAGCGTTGGTGTTAGAGTCATCACCACCGATGATCACGAGAGCCTTGATACCGAGCTCACGGAGGATCTCGATACCCTTCTCGAACTGCTCTTCCTTCTCGAGCTTGGTACGACCTGAACCGATGATGTCGAATCCACCGGTGTTACGATACTCGTCCATGAGCTCAGGAGTGATCTCCATGTAGTTGTGATCAACGAGTCCGCCAGGACCAAGGATGAAACCATAGAGCTTGTTAGCTGGGTTGAGGGACTTAACGCCGTCGAAGAGACCTGAGATGACGTTGTGTCCACCAGGAGCCTGTCCACCTGAAAGGATGATACCGACGTTGAATGCAGGGAGCTCAACCTTCTCACCAGCCTCGAAAGTGATGACTGGCATACCGTAGGTGTTAGGGAAGAGTTCCTTGATCTCGGCCTGGTTACCAACTGACTGAGTTGCAGCACCCTCTACGGCCTTTACTGGGCCCTGGAGTGCCTTAGGAAGCTTTGGCTGATAAGCAGCGCGAGCAATCTGAAGATTGGATTTTGTTGCCATTTTCTTTATGAATTGTTTATGAAATTTCCTTTTGTCTTCGGTCAAACGACCTCTCGTTTTCCGCTTGGCGCGAAATTGGGCGCTAATTTAGCAAATCCTCGTCAATTTTCAAACCCTTCCATAGGAAGGAGTCCGCTATTTCAGTTTCCTGACGACATAATCGCATGCTGCGACCTTGACTCGGATGTCCTCTCCGCTCATAGGGATGTGCACGGTGACGATCTGGTCCTCGTCCGCAAAGTTCGCCACGATAAG
>NZ_JBAEER010000161.1:0-10872 GCF_056207615.1 Candidatus Cryptobacteroides sp.
CTTCTCGGTAGTCAGCACATACTTGCTCGCCTTGGTTGCTCCTTCCGGAGTGATTGATACTGTTGCGAATGGCACACCCTCACCTGTCGACGCATCGATGAGCGTCAACTTGATGCTGGTATTCTGTGCAAACGCTGAAACGGCCACACACATGGCCACAATGATAGTAAAAAAGCGTTTCATTTAATTTAATAAGTTCTTTCGGTTCTTTGACACGAGCTGAGCGCGAAGGTTTAAACTATTTTATCCTATCTGGATGATTTTGGATAAAATGTTTCCAATCGCTCTTTCCGGAGGACTGTGCCAAAGGGTTAGTAAGCTGGTAACAGTGACACATGGCTATCGCCAATGCATCTGTCGCATCGAGGTACTTGGCCTCGAGCTTGATACCGAGGGTCTTCTCGACCATCATCGCCACCTGCTGCTTGGAAGCGGCACCGTTGCCGCAGATGGCTATCTTCGCCTTGCTCGGAGCGTACTCCGAAACTGCGATACCGCGCGTTGTCGCGGCAATTATGGCAGCGCCCTGGGCCCTGCCGAGCTTGAGGATCACCTGAGCATTCTTACCCATGAAGGGAGACTCGACAGCGAGGTCGGTCGGGTGATATTCCTCGATAAGTTCGCTGATTCCGGCGTTGATGTTAGCAAGCTTCTCGAAAGGGTCCCCTATCTTTCGGAGATCGAAGACACCCATCGTAATGTAATGAGGTTTGTTTCTTTCATCTACGCGTATGACCCCGTAGCCAAGAATGTTGGTTCCGGGGTCTACACCTAGAATGATTCTTTCCTTAGTCGATGACATCAAATCCAGTGTAAGGTCTGAGGGCCTCTGGAATGATGATCTTACCGTCCTTCTGGCAGTTCTCGAGGAGAGTTGCAACGACGCGAGGAAGCGCGAGCGAGCTAGCGTTGGGAGAGTGGCAGAGCTGGGTCTTGCCCTCTGAATCCTTGTAGCGGCACTTCAGGCGGTTGGTCTGGTATGACTCGAAGTTCGAAACTGAAGAGATCTCGAGCCAACGTCCCTGAGCTGCTGAATAAAGCTCGAAGTCGTAGGTGATCGCTGAGGTGAAGCTCATGTCACCGCCGCAGAGACGGAGGATACGATATGGAAGGCCGAGCTTGTTGACGATCTTCTCGACATGAGCGACCATCTCGTCAAGAGCTGCGTAAGAGTTCTCCGGCTTCTCGATGCGTACGATCTCGACCTTGTCGAACTGATGGAGACGGTTGTGACCACGGACATCCTTTCCGTAAGAACCTGCCTCGCGACGGAAGCAAGGAGTATAAGCGGTCATCTTCACAGGGAAGTCGCTCTCCTTGAGGATAGTGTCGCGATAGATATTGGTCACAGGAACCTCTGCTGTAGGAACCATATAGAAGTTGTCCAGGTTAGCATGGTACATCTGTCCCTCCTTGTCAGGAAGCTGACCGGTACCGAAACCGGAAGCCTCGTTCACCATGACAGGTGGCTCAACCTCGAGGTAACCTGCCTCGGTGTTGATGTCAAGGAAGAAGTTGATGAGTGCGCGCTGAAGCCTTGCACCCTTACCCTTGTACACAGGGAAGCCTGCGCCGGTAATCTTCACGCCGAGATCGAAATCGATGAGGTCGAACTTCTTTGCGAGTTCCCAATGTGGAAGAGCATCAGGGCCGAGATCAGGAATCTCGTTACCCATCTTCACTACGACGTTGTCCTCGGCACCCTTTCCTTCAGGTACGAGGTCACAAGGGATATTAGGAAGGAGGACGATGGTCTTGTCAAGCTCTGCCTGGTTGGCAGCAGCCTGAGCCTCAAGCTCTGCTGACTTTGCCTTGAGCTGAGCGACCTCTGCCTTTGCAGCCTCTGCCTCAGCCTTCTGTCCAGCCTTCATGTAGCCGCCGATGAGGGCAGCTGCCTTCTTCTGTTCTGCATTGCAGTTGTCAACCTCTGCCTGGAGAGCACGACGCTTCTCGTCGAGTTCGTTGATCTTAGCAACGATCTCGGTGGCATCGAAGTTCTTGACTGCGAGCTTCTTGATCACAAACTCCGGATTCTCACGGAGCAACTTCAGTGTAAGCATATCTTAATGTAAAATGTCTTTCAAAAAAAAGAGAGACTGCACCCGCACGGAGAACAGCCTCTCTATCTTCATTTAAATCTCCGTGTTTAGTTCTCGAAAGGAACAACCGACACGTAAGACTTGTTGCCCTGCTTCTTGCAGTATACTACAGTACCGTCAACAAGTGCGTAAAGGGTGTGGTCCTTACCCATACCAACGTTGGTACCTGGGTTATGAACTGTACCTCTCTGGCGAACGAGGATGTTGCCAGCCTTTACCTTCTCGCTACCAAACTTCTTGAGACCCAAGCGTTTGCTTTCTGATTCACGACCGTTCTTTGAACTACCGACGCCTTTTTTATGTGCCATAATCTTAAATCTTTAAAAGTTAATTACGCGATCTCGTTGATCTGGAGTTTAGTAAGATACTGACGATGACCGTTCAGTTTCTGATAACCTTTACGACGTTTCTTCTTGAAAACGAGAACCTTGTCTGCTTTGCAAGTGTCGTCAAGTACAGTTGCCTTCACAACAGCACCCTCAACGTAAGGAGCGCCAACCTTGACAGCTCCGTCAACGTCTACGAGAAGTACAGTGGTGAATTCAACAGCAGCACCTTTTTCAGCCGCGAGGCGGTTTACGAAGATTTCCTTGCCAGCCTCAACCTTGAACTGCTGGCCTGCGATGTCCACAATAGCGTACATTCTATAAAACTTTTTAACTAAGTTTTGGTTGCAAGCGGCTGCGTCTGCAGCACTTATAGAGCTCCACAACCCTAAAATCGGACCGCAAATATAGTATTTTTCATATAAACCACCAACTTTTTGTCAAAACTACCGAAATATTTGTCACATAGAAGGATGAAACAAAAAAGTTTGTATTTTTGTACCTATGGATACACCTTTCATTTACGACAAGTACGTCACCGGTAAGAACTTCATCGGCAGGAAGAAGGAATGTACCGCCATGGCGAACCTTCTCAGCTCGAACGAGAACCTCGTGCTGCTCGGAACGCCGAAGAGCGGCACCATGTCCGCCATACAGCAGACCTTCTTCAACATGAAGATGGCAGGAAAGCATTTCGCAACCTGCAACGTCAACCTCTTCAACGTCCGTTCCCTCAGCGCGATGCTCCTGAAGTTCGGAAACGCCGTGATCCGCGCCCTCGCAACCACCGCTGACGAATATGAATACATAGTCGAGACCCATCTCGCAGGCACCCACTTCGTCTTCGACCAGAAGAGGTTCTGTGACTTCGACGAGGCCGTGTCCCTCAACTGGGACGCCGACGCGAACGACATCTTCTTCATGCTCAGGCTCCCTGCCAGGATCGCGGCGGCGAGAGGGATGAAGATATATATGGTAATAGACGAATTCCAGACAGTTGCCGAGCTCGAGGACAATGGACAGATACTCCGCTCCTTCAAGGAAGTGCTCAGCGAGCGCAGGAATGACGGCAGCGGATGCAACTTTGTCATCACCGGTTCGTGCTACAACGCGATGCGCTCAATCTTCCACAAGAGTCCCATGTTCAGGGGCGTGATCGAGGAATTCACCATCCCAAGTGCCGAGGAGGCCGAGATAGTCGACTACATGGTCAAGGGACTCCTCCAGAGCGGAAAGGTCATCGAGAAGGACGCAGCGGCAAGGGTCGCGCACATGTTCGAGGGCAACCTCTGGTACATAAACCACTTCGTCTCGATCTGCGACTCCCTCACCAAGGGCTATATCACGAATGCGATCATGATGGACTCCCTGAACACCCTCGTATCCATCCATGACGTCAGGTTCAGGACGTCGATGAACAATCTCACATGGCACCAGATCAGCTTCCTCCAGGCGATGCTCGAAGGTGTCACGAGATTCACCGCCGCCGACGTCATCAGGAAGTACAAGCTCAACTCTTCGGCGAACGTCGTCAGAGTGAAGGAGGCGCTGATGAAGAAGGAGCTCATCACATTCACCGACAATGACGAGGCCGTGTTCCTCGACCCTCTATTCAAATATTGGCTCACCAACTATTATTTCGCATAGCAGATGGCAAAGAAGAAAATCGTAGTTCTGACAGGCGCAGGAGTGTCTGCGGAATCAGGAATCAGCACATTCAGGGACAGCGACGGACTCTGGGAGAACTACCCTGTCGAAGAGGTCGCAGACATCAGGGGTTGGTACAAGAACCCGGAGCTGGTGCTCAAGTTCTACAATGAGCGCAGGGCTCAGCTTGCACAGGTGAAGCCCAACGCAGCCCATCGCGCAATCGCGGAGCTCGAGAAGGACTACGACGTAACCGTTGTAACCCAGAACGTGGACAACCTCCACGAGCGCGCAGGTTCGACAAGGATCATCCACCTCCACGGAGAGCTCACCAAGGTACGCCCGGAGAACTGCTACAACGACATGGACCGATTCTCGACTCAGAGCGTGATGGACATAGGATATGACCCTATCCACATCGGCGACAAGGCACCGAACGGTGCGCAGCTGCGTCCTCATATCGTGTGGTTCGGCGAGGCAGTTCCGAACATCGAGCGCGCGATCGACATCGTTTCCGAAGCGGACATCCTGCTCATCGTCGGCACTTCCATGAAGGTCTACCCCGCTGCCGGGCTCTACCGTTATGCGAAGTACGAGACTCCTATCTACGTCATCGACCCAAACGACGTCGGGCTCCGCGACTCAAGACTGCACCACATCAAGGACGTAGCGACAAAGGGAATGGAAACCTTCATCGAAGAAATCACCAAGGCATAAAATAAGAGGCCGACCCGCTGGGTCGACCTCTTTTATTTCTGGAGAGACAGATTACTGCTCGTCCTGAAGCTGAAGATGCTGTACGTAGATAGCCTTCTGCATAGCTACACGCTTCTTGACAGATGGCTTAGTGAACTCTCTACGCGCACGGAGCTCGCGGATCGCACCGGTCTTCTCGAATTTCCTCTTGAACTTCTTGAGTGCCTTCTCGATGTTCTCGCCTTCTTTTACAGGTACTATAATCATGCTAAAATCACCTCCTTTTTATTTGCGGATGCAAAGATAGACAAAGAATTCTACTTTGCAAACATTTATTTCACAGGGGCAATGACAAAGCGGAAGCTGTAGTCCTTGTATGGAAGCATGTACTTCTCGAGAGGGAGAGCACCCCAGCTGTTCACGCAGCCAAGGCCCATCTGCGCCTTGTCGATGAGGAAGTTGGTAAGGTCAGCCTTCTTTACCTCAGGAGAGTGGCTCTGATGCTTGACAGGACCGTCATCAAGGCTCTCCATGGTGTAGTGGAGCGCTGAGGCAGAGAACGGATCCTCCGCCATAACCACGATACCCTTGCCGGCATTGTTCGTCATCTTCCACCAGCGGATATCGGTCTTGGTACCGTTCTCCTGCGGACGGATGTAAGGATAGAACTGCTCTGTCACGCTCTGGGCGTAGATACCGAGGAAAGACTCATTGTTTCGGTCAGAGTAGTTCTCGCCCGGACCGCGTCCGTAGTACTCGATGTTCTCAAACGATGCTGGCATAGGCATCTGCATGCCGAAGCGGAACATGTTGGATGCCTCTCCGGAAGCAGCGAGGGTCTGAGTGACCTCAACTGCGCCCACATTATTTATACGGTAGGTAAGGCAGAACTTACCAGGGATGCTTGCGAATGTATATTCAGCCTTCACGACTGCGAGTCCGTCGACCATGTCGGCAGAAATCTCACCGAGCTTCAGGCCTGGTGTCTTCCATGCAGCGTACCTGCGCTGGAGACCTGCACCATAGTCATTGTCGGTAGGAGCCCTCCAGAAGTTAGGAGTAAGCTTGGCACCCTCGGCGAGGAGTTCCGCACCACCGAGCTTGTAGCCGCAAAGGAAACCGTCGTAGCGAGAGAACGCAAGTTCGAAGCCCTCACCGCTAACGAAGATATAGTTGAAGTCCTCATGGTCTATGCTTGGGGTGACAAGACTCATGTTGTTGACCACCTTGTTCGCAATCACGAGCTCGGGAGCCTTCCGCTGGCCAAGTTCGAGCTGGTTCTTCGCAACCACATGACCGGCAGGAAGGAGATTCTCCTCCGCCTTCTGCACGAAGCAGACATTGAGGAGCCACTCGCCCTCGGAGTCGGTCTTGCCGTAATCAACATTCACGACAGCCTTCTTCTGAGGAGCCACGGAGAGATCATTGATGACGCCGGTGCGGACTACCTTACCGTCCTTGAGGAGCTGCCACTCCATCCTGCAGTACTCGAGACCGCGGAAGAAGTTCTCGTTGTAGACCTCCACCTTGTGCTCACCTGCGAGGCTCGCCCAGATATTCTGGTAGTAGTAGCCCACCTCATACATATGTGGATTAGGGACACGGTCAGGGCTGATGAGACCGTTGTCGCAGAAGTTCTGGTCATGGGCATCGGTACGGTTGAAGTCGCCACCGTATGCATAGATCTCGACTCCGTCCTTGCCTGTCCAGCGGATGCTCTGGTCCACGAAGTCCCAGATGAAGCCACCCTGGTACTTAGGCATCTCGCGGATGAGGTCCCAATATTCCTTGAATCCGCCCTCCGAGTTACCCATCGCATGGGCATACTCGCACTGGATGAGAGGCTTGGTGCTCTCCGGATTGAGGCAATAGTTGCGGCAATGGTCATATCCCGCGTACATAGGGCAGTAGATGTCCGACTTGCCGGTAAGGTGTGCCTGCTCATACTGACACGGACGGCTTGGGTCCTCAGCCTTGGTCCAATCATAGGTATCCTCGAAGTTCTTGCCATATCCGGCCTCATTTCCGAGAGACCAGAAGATGATGGAAGGATGGTTGAAGTTGCGCTGGACGTTGCGCTGGTCGCGCTCCATGTGGGCAAGATGATAATCTTCGCGCTTTGCGATGGTCTCGGCACCGTAACCCATTCCATGGGACTCGATGTTAGCCTCGGCAACGAGGTAGATTCCGTATTCGTCGCAGAGCTCGTACCAGAGATTGTCGTCAGGATAATGGCAGGTACGCACCGCGTTGATGTTGAACTGCTTCATGATCCGGATGTCCTGGAGCATACGCTCGCGGCTGACGATGTAACCGCCGTCAGGATCGAGCTCATGGCGGTCAGCACCCTTGAAGAGCACAGGTTGGCCGTTCACGAGGAGCTGCGCATCCTTGATCTCTATCTTGCGGAAACCGACCTTCACAGGAATCACCTCAGATACGGTTCCGAGTTCGCTGAGAGTCGCGGTGAGAGTATAGAGATATGGAGTCTCAGCAGTCCACTTCTGAGGATTCTTCACCTCGAGGACCGCCGAGCGATCGAGAGACTTGCCGCTGAGTTCGGTCGAAGCGACGATCTTGCCCTCGGCATCGCGGAGGTCGAGATTGACATTTGCTGCGCTGCTGAGCTTGACGTCCACCTTGAGTGAGCCGTCTGCATAGTTTGCATCGAGGTCCGGAGTAGCACGGATATCCTCGATATGCTTCTTAGGACGCGCATAGAGATATGATTCGCGGGCAACTCCGCTGAAACGGAAGAAGTCCTGGTCCTCGAGATATGAACCGTCACACCAGCGGAACACCTGGAATGCGATGAGGTTCTCCTCGCCCGGCTTCACGAACTTGGTGAGGTCAAACTCGCACTCGAGCTTGCTGTCCTCGCTGTAGCCGACGAACTTGCCGTTCACCCAGAGGTATATGTTGCTGGTCACGGAGCCGAAATGGGCGATGATCTCCTTGCCCTTCCAGTCCGCAGGAATCACGAACGAACGGCGGTATGAACCGACATGGTTGTTCTTCACTGGCACCTTCGGAGGATTGCTCCTGAACTGATTGCCCCAGGCATATCCATTGTTCACATAGATAGGATCGCCGAAGCCCTCGAGCTCCCACATACCGGGAACCGGCATCTTATCCCAAGAATCGACGCTGTACTCTGGCTGCCAGAAACCGACAGGACGCTGATTCGCATTCGCCACGTAATTGAAGTCCCATGTGCCATGGAGAGTGAGGTAGTTCGCACTTTCCTTTGCCGGCTTCTGCGCCGCAGACTCGCTCTCGAACGCGAAGTATGCCGTGTGCATAGGAAGGCGGTTCACCTGATTCACCCTTGGGTTCTGCCACTCATTGAAGGTCTGTGCTGACGCGACGGAAGCGACCATGAGCGCCGCTGCAGACAAGATTGTTCTGAAATTCATATTCTCGTTTTGCTTATTCAATCATAAAAGAGGGCCGTCCTATTTCAGGACAGCCACAGATTTCTTCCAGTTACCGTACTTGAGGTCGGACTCCTTGATCTCGATGCAGAGGGTATGCTCGGGATCGAACGCGACCTGAAGCAGGTTGTAGTAGCCCTCCCTGGTTGCGTTTCCGTACAGACGTATACCGCCGAAGTCCTCCTCACATGGGGACATGCTCAGGAGCATCGCCCTTTCTGAAAGGCTCTCACCCTCATCGTCCACCATCATGCAGCTGTTGAAGGTCTCGAAATTGACCTCCTTCGCGTACTTGACCATCACGCTTCCCTTCGGCCACTCCCCCTTTCCCAGATGGACAGGTGAATCATATCCGATCAGATCGTCCACCGCTGCGAAGAAATATAGCATGCCTTCCTTAGGCATGAGCCCGCTCGCATCGGACTTCGCGGCTTCCTCGCAATCCACCTGGCAGAGGAAGGTAAGAGGATATGATCCCTCGGGGGTCTGCATCATCGGATATTCCATGTCCGCAGGCATGTCGGGATCGCCCCACCACTTGCTGCAGCAGAAAAGTTCTCTCTCAGTTGCTTCAATGTCTATTCTGACGGCCATAAGTTCAGTGTTTGATTCCGCGAATATACGAAAAAAATCCCTTACCTTTGCAGCAAATGATTCAAGCCATGAGCACGAACAATCCAGAAATCGAAATAATCCAGGTCAACATATCCGGCGATGATAAGCCGGGTCTTACCACCTCCCTCTCGGGTATACTCGCAAAATACGATGCAGTCATCCTCGACATCGGACAGGCGAACATCCACAATTCCCTCACCCTCGCGATGCTTCTCAAGACGACCACCGACAAGAGCGGTTTCATCATGAAGGAGCTCCTCTTCAAGACCTCCGAGCTCGGTCTGATGATCAGGTTCAATCCGGTCGCCATCGAGGACTACAACGCATGGGTGGCAAGGCAGGGACGCAACAGATACGTCGTCACCCTCCTCGGCAGGACCATCACCGCGCAGAACATCGCAGACGTATCGGGAGTCGTGACCCAGTATGGACTCAACATCGATGCAATCAAGCGACTCACCGGCCGTATGCCTCTGGACGAGAACGACAGCACCTCTAAGTCATGTATCGAGTTCTCCGTCCGCGGCTCGCTGACTCCGGAGCAGAGGCAGGAGTTCCAGCACGCGCTTCTCGCAGCAGGCGGCAGCATCGACCTCTCTTTCCAGAAGGACGACATCTACCGTAGGAGCCGCAGGCTCATCTGCTTCGATATGGACTCGACCCTCATCCACACCGAGTGCATCGACGAGCTCGCAGAGAAGGCGGGCGTCGGAGATCAGGTCAGGGCCATCACCGAAAGTGCCATGCGCGGAGAGATCGACTTCACCGAGAGCTTTACCCGCCGTGTCGCTCTGCTCAAGGGTCTCGATGTTTCGGTAATGGAGGAAATCGCAAGGAACCTTCCTTTCAACGAGGGTCTCGAGCGCATGATGACCATCCTCAAGAGGGTCGGATACAAGACCGCCATCCTCTCCGGAGGATTCACATACTTCGGCAAGTACCTCCAGCAGAGATTCGGATTCGACTACGTGTATGCCAATGATCTCGAGATCGAAGACGGCAAGCTTACCGGAAGGTACAGCGGCGAGGTCGTGGACGGAAGGCGCAAGGCCGAGCTTCTCAGGCTTCTCTGCCAGTTCGAGAATATCAACCTCGAGCAGGCCGTGGCGGTAGGAGACGGTGCGAACGACCTCCCTATGCTCAGTCTCGCTGGTCTCGGAATCGCATACCACGCGAAGCCAAAGGTAAAGGCGAACGCAAAGCAGTCCATCTCGACGATCGGTCTCGACGGTATCCTCTACTTCCTCGGACTCAAGGATTCTTATATCGACCCTAACGGAAAATAAGAAATAATGCATATCTTTGCGTCGCGTTCGGGGATATCATCCTCTATCGGGCGCAAAAAAGCGGGCGTGTTGTAATTGGTAGCCAAGCCAGACTTAGGATCTGGTGCCTCGTGCGTATGGGTTCGAGTCCCTTCGCCCGCACTCGAAAGTAGCTCAGCCAGACGGCTGGGCTATTTTCGTTGCTGGCTCGGGCCTCGCGTTTTACTTGGCGGGGCGAAAATCGGCAAAAGTTTCCCCATTTATTGGATCTTGACGCGGATTGGGGGTATTTGAGATGAAAATCACCCCGTTGCGATAACGGCTACCCCAATCTGCCGAAGATAGACTGCAAAACACAGGCATCAACACGTAAAATTCTGCAGATCTGCTTCTTCGTAGCATTATATTCATTTCTCATAACCTTAGCTATCGACACCTTTGCCTCTGCGGAAATCAGAGATGGATTTATTTCGCCATAGGCTTCTCTGCATCTCATACTTATTGCGGCGTATAACTCATCATCCGTATATGAGATGCTCTCTCCTATTTCCTTTGCGATTTCTTTATTTTGTTCAATATTTTTCCCCAGCATGTAAAAATAGTGACTCGCGTCACGGAACAGCTTTTCTCCTGCTTTAATATCGCAGAACTAAGTATATGACAAAAATTTGAAAACATTGATTCTATAGCGGTCTGTATGGTTGATCAGGCACTGAGAGATGTAGTCCAGCCCGTACTTGAACAGGCTCACAGCCCTTCGTCCATGCTTCAAGACCTTTATAGGTTTGAT
>NZ_JBAEER010000162.1:0-22675 GCF_056207615.1 Candidatus Cryptobacteroides sp.
GAACTGGCTGGGTGGGAAGGTGCGGGCGGGTGCGGGAGCAGCAGAATGCAGTACGGCTGCGCTCCGCTCGCCGGCCCTAATCCGGGCAAAGGCATTTTGCTTGCTTCCCGCCCCGCTCCGCCGCGCAGAGGCGCGAGAGGCGGAGGCGGCAGTGACAATTTGTCAGTCGGGGCGGATTGGAACGCTAATTGATTTATGTTTCGGTGTCCGGGAGGACTTCTGCTCCGGCATGCTGATGGAAGGCAGACGGATGGCAAAGGACTCCGACATGCTGATGGAAGGCAGACGAAAGGCAGAGAACTTCGGCATGCTGATGGAAGGCAGACGGATGGCAAAGGACTCCGACATGCTGATGGAAGGCAGACGGAAGGCAGAGGACTTCGGCGGACAGATGTAAACGAATTATAAAAAGAAGAAATATATGGCAAACACAGGTAAAATCGGAGTAACCACCGAGAACATCTTCCCGGTGATCAAGCAGTTCCTCTATTCAGACCATGAGATCTTCCTCAGGGAGCTCGTGGCAAACGCGGTCGACGCGAACCAGAAGATGAAGGCACTCGCGCTCAGCGGCGACTTCACCCATGAGCTCGGAGACATCAAGGTGCGCATCGAGCTCGACGAGGCAGCAAGGAGCCTCAAGATCATCGACAACGGTATCGGTATGACCGAAGAGGAGGTCGACAAGTACATCAACCAGATCGCCTTCTCAAGCGCCGGTGAGTTCCTCGAGAAGTACAAGGATCAGCTCGGAAGCATCATCGGACACTTCGGACTCGGCTTCTACTCGGCGTTCATGGTCGCAAAGCAGGTGACCATCGACACACTCTCATGGAAGGATGGCGCGAAGGCCGTGCGCTGGACATGCGACGGCAGCCCTGAATACACCATGGAGGAGTCAGACAAGACCGACCGTGGTACCTGCATCACCCTCAGCATCGCCGACGATGAGGCAGAGTACGCGACCAAGAGCCGCATCCAGGGACTTCTTGAGAAGTACTGCAAGTTCATGCCCGTCCCTGTCGTATTCGGCAAGGAGCAGGAGTGGAAGGACGGAAAGTACGTCGACACCGACAAGGACAACGTCATCAACAAGGTCGAGCCTCTCTGGGCAAAGGCACCGTCAGAGCTCAAGGACGAGGACTATGACAAGTTCTACAAGGCCCTCTATCCTATGGCAGATGAGCCTCTCTTCCATATCCACCTCAACGTAGACTATCCGTTCAACCTTACCGGAATCCTTTACTTCCCTAAGATCAAGAACCAGGTCGAGGTGCAGAAGAACAAGATCCAGCTCTACTGCAACCAGATGTTCGTGACCGACAGCGTCGACAACATCGTCCCTGACTTCCTCACTCTTCTCCACGGTGTGATCGATTCTCCGGACATTCCTCTCAATGTGTCCCGCAGCTACCTGCAGAGCGACTCCAACGTCAAGAAGATCTCCGGCTACATCACCAAGAAGGTGGCAGACCGACTCGAGGAGATCTTCCGCAACGAGCGCGCTGCTCTCGAGGAGAAGTGGGACAACCTCAAGCTCTTCATCGAGTACGGAATGCTCAGCGACGAGAAGTTCTGCGACCGCGCGATGAAGTTCTGCCTCCTCAAGAACACCGAGGACAAGTACTATGCGATCGAGGACTACAAGACCGCGATCAGCGGCAGCCAGACTGACAAGGACGGCAAGACCGTGTTCCTCTACGCTACCGACAAGGATTCTCAGTATTCGTTCATCGAGGCTGCGAAGAACAAGGGCTACGATGTGCTCCTTATGGACTGCCAGCTCGATTCGCACTTCGTGAACCTTCTCGAGATGAAGATTGAGAACAGCAGGTTCGCACGTGTCGATTCAGACTCTGTCGACAACCTCATCCCTAAGGAGGACAAGGTGAAGCCGACACTCTCAGAGGAGGATCAGAAGGCGCTCGAGGAGTCAGTGAAGGCTGTGCTTCCTACAGGCAACGAGTACCTCGTGCAGGCAGACAACCTTGGTGCAGAGGCGGCTCCGCTTCTCATCACCCAGAGCGAGTTCATGCGTCGATACCGCGAAATGAGCGCACTCGGTGGCGGAATGAACTTCTACGGTGAGATGCCGAACGCATACGTGATCACCGTGAACATGGAGAACCCTGTCGTCGCCAAGATCATGGCCGACAAGACCTCGGAGGAGAGCAAGGGCCTGCTCAAGCAGGTTGCCGATCTCGCCCTTCTCGCAAATGGAATGCTCAAGGGCAAGGATCTCGCTGACTTCATATCTCGCAGCGCAGACATCCTTGCAAAGAATATCTAATTGTCTAAGCGTGACTTTTAGGTAGAGGATGGCCCCTGGACCCCGACGGTCCCGAGGCCATCCTTTTGATTTTGGTCATAAATGACTATTGCGAAGGATGGTTATTCGCCGTAGAATTGCAATCTTAAACCACATTTCCCTTTAACGAAAGAGTATGAAAGCAAGTTCTTATCTCGAATCCAAGCCGCGCTACGAGATTCTCGACGGCCTCAGGGGTGTAGCCGCCCTGGGAGTCGTGATGTTCCACATGATGGAGTGCTACCCATCAGAGATATCTCGCTGGGTGATGCCGCACGGCTTCATGTCCGTCGATTTCTTCTTCGCACTGAGCGGCCTTGTGCTCGGATATGCGTACGATGACAGATGGGACAAGATGAGCACCTGGGACTTCTTCAAGCGCCGTCTCACCCGCCTTCAGCCGATGGCCGTCATGGGCGTGCTGATCGGAATCTGCTTCTTCTACTATACCGGCGGACCGACCTTCAACATGGTGGATTCCGCTCCGTGGTACAAGGTGCTCCTCGAGGCTTTGCTCCTTATTTTCATGATACCGCTGCCAAAGTCGATGGACATACGCGGATGGGGTGAGCTCACCAGCATCAATGGACCTATATGGACGCTCATCTACGAATATGTCGCCAACATCTTCTATGCGCTCTTCCTGCGCAGGACCGGTAAGATCGTCCTCGGAATCATCGTCGCCTTCTGTGCACTTATGTCGGCAGATCTCTGTCTGCAGCTCAACCTTTGGGGCAATCTCGTCGACCCTGATTTCCAGTACACGATCAACGGTGGATTCATCTGCGATCCGGAACATATCTATCGCGCCATGGTCCGTCTCA
Source organism: Candidatus Cryptobacteroides sp. (assembly GCF_056207615.1). Lineage (NCBI taxonomy): Bacteria > Pseudomonadati > Bacteroidota > Bacteroidia > Bacteroidales > Candidatus Cryptobacteroides > Candidatus Cryptobacteroides sp. Next base: position 3,133 of record NZ_JBAEER010000162.1, read on the forward strand.
TGTTCCCATTCACCATGGGTTTGCTGCTCTCGCGCATCGGACATTTCATCTCGGTCAAGAGGGGCTTCCTGCTAGCATCGTTGCTGATCATCGCAATGGTCTCAACTCCTATGCTCACCGACATGGGACCTGTTTATGAAGGTATCTACGAGCTCTGTTGCATCCTTCTGCTCTTCCCTGTCATCCTCTCGATCGGCGCGGGCAGCAAGCTTCAGGGAGAGCGTGCGACCAGGATATGTACCTTCGTCGGCCAGCTTTCTTTCCCGCTCTACATCACGCACTACCCGATTCTGTACATGCACATGAGCTGGGCGGAGAACCACATGGACGCACCTGTCGGCACGCATGTGTTTGTCGGAATCTGCACCTTCATCATGGTCGTAGGCGTTGCGTGGGCATGTCTCAAGCTCTATGACATACCTGTACGCAACTGGCTGAAGGAGCACTGGCTGAAGAAATAGATGCAGATCGGTGCACGGGGACTGGCCTGGACTTTGAGCGACGAAAATGGCGCGTGGGATGGGAGAATGGCGCAGACTGAGAATCGTCTTACAGAATGCCCATGATGCGCGCGACCTTGCACGCTTCGATCGCATGGTCGACATTCAGCTTGGCGAGGATATTCTGGCGATGGCGGTTCACCGTATTGATGCTGATCGACAGTTCATTTGCGATCTCCTTTGAAAGCCTGCCACGGTCTATGAGTCGCAGCACCTCACGCTCGCGCATGGAAAGGACATTCTCGAAATCTTTGTTTGATAGCACACGTATCTCTCCGGTACGTGTGTCTATTATTTTTGCATGATGCTGTTCATCTCTTGCCAAGGTATAGACGCAAGCCATGAGTCTCAGACTGCCATTCGATGAGGTTGCCATCGGGAACATCCTATGCTCAATTACTCTGTCTTTACCTTCATTGTCCCGAAGTCGCATGAAATCGCTGAGGTAGAAATCTCGGCGGTGGGTTATTTCGATGGTCTTCAGCATGTGGATGAAAGCCACCTCGTCTGCATGACGCTGAGCCAGGTCGTCAGGATCTGCCCGTTCAAAGATGAAACTTTCGTAGAGCGATGGAATAATGTCAATGCGCTCCTCTTCCGTCAGCCCAAGATCATCCGCCAGACCACCGAAATAGCAATAGCTGCAGTTCAGTTTGTTGTCGCCCATTGAGACAATGGCATTCTCCGTGAGAGCATAGGTCCTAACCAGCGACCTGCACTCTGCTATGAGCTTGTCGTCATTCCCGTCGTCCGTGAAATGCTGCGACAGGTACAAGCTGTTTATCTTTTCGAAATCTTTGTCCATAATCCTGAAAGACCATAGCCTATTGCCGGCTTCGAATAACAGCTGCAAAGATACTTTGTTTTTGGAAGTTTGCGCTTTCCGTGCCCAGGCTGCTCCCGCGAGCTCACCTTTTGCGTCGTTTTCTTTAGTTCGCAGCGCCGTTTTGCCCTTTTGGCGCCGTTCCCGTGCCGCGAACCCAACTTTTTCGCTGATTTCTTAAGTTCGCAGCGCCGTTTTGCCCTTGTAGCGCCGTTTCCGTGCCGCGAATCCAACTATTTCGCTGATTTCTTAAGTTCGCAGCGCCGTTTTGCCATTTTGGCGACGTTTCCGTGCCTCGAACCTAAAGAATCGTCTGTTTTTTTTGAGTTCGCGACGAAGAATCATGGGGTTAAGACGTGTGTTGCTAGCACGAGATCCAAAAATCGCTACTTTTTTGTACGTCGTGGCAGTGATCTGGGTGTTTTCGATGTTTTTCCTGGCACGAGATCCAAAAAATGCTGATTTTTTGGCTTTCGTGACAGTGCAGGAAGAACAGTACGAGTATCATAGAAAATATGCGCAGCACAGACAGAACGCAAAGCATAGAAAGTATATGCAGTGCAAACAGTACGCGTAGCATAGTAAGTATATGCAGTGCAAACAGTGCGCATAGCATAGAAAGTATATGCAGTGCAAACAGTATAGATAGCGACAGCGGGGCGGGAAGCAAGCAAAATGCATTTGCCCGGACTAGGGTCGGCGAGCGGAGCGCAGCCGATCTGCATTTTGCTGCTCCCGCGCCCGCCTGCCCGTAACCGACGCCTGCCCCTGCCCGTAACCACCGCCTGCACCCGTAACCGCAACCGTCGTCAGCAACCGTTGTCACCGCCTGCACGCAATCGACGCCTGCCCCCGAACCCGCAACCGTTGTCACCGCCCGCCTGCACCTGCCTGTAAACACCGCCTACCCTTAACCGACGCTTGCCCCCGCGCCCGCAACCGTCGTCAGCAACCGCCTGCCCCCGCGCCAACAACCGACGCCCGCAACCGCATACAGCAACGAACATAGACACTCCAATGCATTGGAATCGCCAATTTTCGTATATTTGTAGGATAAAAGGATATTTGAATGAGCACCAGGAAGAAGCCCATCGTAGCTTTGGTATACGATTTCGACGGGACCTTGTCGCCCGGTAACATGCAGGAGTTCGGATTCATCCAGGCCATAGGACAGAGCCCGGCTGAGTTCTGGAGGGGTAGTGACGAGATCGCGATCCAGCAGGACGCAAGCAACGTACTGAGCTACATGAAGCTCATGTTCGACGAGGCCAAGCGCAAGGGTATCATCCTGCGCCGCGAGGATTTCCGCCGCTTCGGCGAGCAGGTGGAGCTCTTCGAGGGCGTGAAGGAGTGGTTCGCGCTGATCAACGAGTACGGGCGCAAGCACGGTGTCATAGTAGAGCACTACATCAACTCTTCCGGTCTTACCGAGATGATCGAGGGCACAAGCATCGCCGCCGAGTTCAAGAGGATATTCGCATGCTCGTTCCTCTATGACAAGGATGGAGTCGCAGAGTGGCCGGGCGTCGCTGTCGACTACACTGCCAAGACCCAGTTCCTCTTCAAGATCAACAAGGGCATTCTCTCCGTCAGGGACAACATACTCGTGAACGAGAGCCAGGCCGAGGACCGCAAGAGGATTCCTTTCCCGCACATGATATACTTCGGCGACGGAGATACCGACGTGCCTTGCATGAAGATCGTCAAGATGTTCGGTGGTCACACGATCGCCGTCTACAATCCCGAGAACAAGCGCAAGGTCGCGACCGCCCGCAAGCTTCTCGCACAGGGCAGGGCAAGCTTCATGACCCCGGCCAACTATACCAAGGGCGGCCGTACCTACCACCTCGTATGCTCCATCATCGACAAGATCGCGGCCGACTACGAGCTCGCCCGTCTCGCAAAGTTGAAGTAGCGCTAAATCAGACTGCTCTGAGTTGAGCTGAGCCTGTGCAGCGATACTGCCGATTTATACCTTTTTCTGATACTCCTACTTTTTGATACAAAAAAGAGTAGACCGTGAGGCCTACTCTGGACACTAACTAACCTTATTTATGTTTGTTACACCTGGAATACCAGGTGTCATATCAAAGAAATGAAAAGGTTCAATTTTAGGTTAGGACATACTATAGTGATGAATATAGTACGTGTTTAGCAAAGTAATCCGGCATTGCCGATACATTGTGTGTATAACAGCAATGCCGGAAAACTTCATACTAACTGTTAATAACCAGGATTCTGGTGAAGATTAGGATTCATGTTGAGCTCCTGGAATGGGAAAGGCATCACCTCATGGTGCTGTGGCTTCCATCCGCAGAGGTCACCATTGTAATAAGCGTTATCGTAGTTTATGACTGCCTTGTGAGGGTTACCTGGGGTAAGGTAGAAATCATCCTTGAAGCTAGGAACCTCACGACCATTGTCCTTAAGCTCGGTAGCAGCGTCGCCCCAACGTACGAGGTCCTCGAAACGAGTTCCCTCCATATAGAGCTCGAACCACTTCTCCTTCTTCACGTTCTCCATGGTGAGTGAGGTGCGAGGTGCACCAGCTCGATCCTGGATAGCGTTGAGATACTGGAGACCGTCGTTATCGTTGGTCATTGCACAAGCCTCTGCGTAGAGGAGGAGAACCTCAGCATAACGCATAACTGGGTGGTTCTGATCGGTATCGCGTGGAGAGTTGTTGATAAGATCGCTGAAGAAAGGAGCAAACTTGAGAAGGAACCAACCGCAGTTACCATAGTAACCACCAGCTGTATTAGCCTCAGGAGTAATACCACGAGAAGGGTCCATGAGCTTCTCCTCCTTGGTCATGTTAGCATCGTTAGCCACCTTCTTAGTGTAAGAAAGATCGGTAAGAAGCTCTTCGTAAGAGATGATCCATGCCTTGCGACGTGCAGAATTACCCTCGTTCTCGAGAATAGCATTGACGAACTTCTGGGTAGGGTTTCCACCACCACCCCAACCCATCTCCTGGATGGTAAGATCAGGGAGGATCTTGAGGTCACGCCAGAAGCATGAGTTAGCTACCTGCCAGTGATAAGTAGCAGTGCTGCGGAGACCAGCGTTAGAGTTGTCTACGAAGTTGAGCTCGAAGACCTTCTCCTCGTTTGCATCGCCTGCCTTGTGGAAGAGGTTAAGCATCTGGTCGCCAGGGACGAGGTCGTAGTTGCCAGAAGTGATGACCTGCTTGAGAGTGCTCTTGGCACCAGAGAAGTCACCTGCATGAACCTGAGCTTTACCGAGGAATGAGAGAGCGGCCTCTTTGGTAAGACGAATTGCACCATTCTTATCACCCTTACCCTGCCTTGAAGGAAGAACATCGGCAGCAGTCTTGAGGTCATCGATGACATTCTTGAGAATCTCCTCCTTAGGGGTGTGACCAGGACGGTCGTCACCATTGAGGACGTGATCTACGTAAGGAGCATTACCCCAGTAGATAGCGAGATGGAGATGTGCCCACGCACGCATAACCATAGCCTCAGCGACGTTGCGCCTAACGTTAGGGTTTGAATCATCGAGAGAGAAGTGGTCGAGGACCTGGTTTGCTGTGTAGATGAGCTGATAAGTAGAAATGTAGTTGTTCACAACGATGGTATTCTGACCAGTCAAAGAAGGTCTGTACTCGTTGATCTCAAGACCGAAAACGTGGTCACCAGAGTTACCTGAACCATAGTAGCACTCGTCAGATGGAGCGGTAGTGATAACATAATGAGGAGGTGCAATACACCATACAGGCTGACCAGAACCGGTAGTCATGTACCTGTTCCACTGGTTGTAGGCTGCGGTTACTGCCGACTGGCAATCCTCAGGAGTCTGGTAGAAGTTCTCAATTGCTACGACACCCTTCTGAGGAATTTCGAGGAGACTCTGGCTACAAGAAGCTGCAGACAGGGTAGCTACGATAGCTAATCCAATATATGATACTTTATTCATATTAGTCTGAAATTAGAATGAGAGATTAACACCGAAGATGATCTTCTTTGAGTTAGGGTAAGAACCCTTATCCATACCGATTGAATTGGCAGCACCTGTAGAAGCAGTCTCTGGGTCGAAACCAGGATACTTAGTGAAGGTGAAGAAGTCGTCGAGTGACGCGTAAACGCGGAGAGTTTCGATGAATGCCTTCTTGCTCCATGCCTTCGGGAGGGTATAACCGAGCTGGATCTGCTTGATCTTGAAGAAGTCACCCTTGAAGAGGTTTGCTGATGATGACCAGAAGTCTGCATCGAGAGCGATCTTGTTGATTGCACAGCTTGCTGCGTTAGGATTCTCTGGAGTCCACCTGTTCTCGTAGAACCATGAGAGTGAGTTGATACGAGGGTGCTCTGTACGATAGAGACAAGGCATGAGCTGGTTTCCACCTGCACCGGTACCAAAGAGGAGGAAGTCGATGCCCTTCCAGTCAATACGGAAGGTAATACCATAGTTATACTTTGGAATACCGGTACCTACGTAAGTAAGGTCGTCGTCAGTAACCTTGCTGACAACTTCGCCATTCTTGTTGTAGTAGAGAGGTGAACCATCTTCCTTGTTTACGCCTGCAAACTTGAAACCACGGAGATACCATACTGGGTAACCCTGCTCGAAATTGTTAGTGAGCTTGTAGTTAGAGAAGTAAGCACCAGGGATACGTGAGATAGAAGGCTCGAGATAGGTAACCTTGTTAGCGAGGGTCGAGAAGTTTGCGTTGACAGAGTAGTGGAAGTCACCGATCTGATCCTGCCAACCGAGTTCGAGCTCGAGACCATGGTTATTGATTGAACCAGCGTTCACGTAAGTAGAATTGATACCAACCTCATATACAGGAGAGATCTGGACGAGGAGGTCATTGGTGTTCTTGTCGTAGTAATCTGCTGCGAAAGTCAACCTGTTGTTGAGGAAGCGTGCATCGATACCGAGGTCAATCTGTGAAGAAGTCTCCCACTTAAGGCTTGGGTTAGCAAGACCTGCTGGCTTAGAACCAAGAGATACGGTGTTGTCAACAGCGTCGTACTGATATTTTGATGAGTTGTAGTCGACGGTTGCTGAGTATGCATAGTTGCGAAGAGACTCGATGTTACCGTTGATACCCCATGAAGCACGGATCTTGAGGAATGAGAGAGCATTCTTGCTTACGTTCTGCATGAATGGCTCATTGGTGATGGTCCAACCTGCAGACAATGAAGGGAAGTAACCCCAACGGTTATCAGCAGAGAGCTTAGATGAGTCGAAGGCATCAGCACGGAAGTTAGCCTGAAGGCTATACCTGTTGTCATAAGAATAGGTAAGACGGCCGTAGTAAGAGATGTTTACTCTCTGGGTAGGAGCACCACCACCGATGGTCTTGGTACCTGAACCATTGTCCTGGTTGATATAAAGGAAGTTAGGATCATAACCCTTAAGAGGATCTGGACCCTCGAGACCAGCATTCACGCCGCGGTTGTCCTGATATACATAAGACATACCGACCATGACGCCGAGATTATGCTTCTTCGCAAAAGTCTTGTTGTAGTTTGCGAAGTTCTCCCACTGATAATAATAGTTCTGGCTTGAGTTAGCAGAAATATTATATACATTGGCGTATACCTTAGGGTTTACATAGTAAGGATCAGTGTAGTTTGAAGAGTAGCTCTGACCAATACGGAAACCGAAACGTGAGGTAACGGTGAGACCCTTGATAGGAGTGAAGTTAGCGAAGACGGTACCACGTACGTTGAAACCCTCGCTCTTGTTGTTGTTACGGTCGCGACCGATGAGAGGGTTCACGCCGTCACCCTGCTGGAGCTTAGATGTTGCATAGAGGTAACCATCCTCATTCCTATAGACAGTCTGACCCTCAGCGATTGCCTGAAGCATATCTGACGGAGCGTCAGAATCATTGAGGTAGAAAGGAGGAGTAAGAGGGTCGATGATGAGGGCACCGAGGATAGTAGAACCGTTACCGGTCTGATACTCTGAGTGCTCGAACACCTGCTGCCTGTTGTAGCGCTCGATAGACATGTTGGTACCTACCTGGAGCCACTTCTTAATCTTATAGTCTGCGTTGATCTGCGCAGAAAGTCTGTTGTAGAAATCCTTGTGACCACGGAGGATACCATCCTGTGAGGTATAGGTGATAGCGGTGTAGTATGAACCACGATCGTTACCGCCCTGAACACCGAAGGTATGACGATGGTTGAAAGAAGGAGCGAATGTCACGTCAGCCCAGTTGGTATCGGTCTTGCCGTCCCAAAGACCTGAGTCGATGAGACCCTTGCGGGTGAAGTTACCAGCCTCTTCCTGCCAACCGATGAACTGCTCAGCATTCATCACCTGTGCGTGACGACCGAGAGAGTTGCGAGTCATCTGATACTGGTAGAATACGTTACCCTCCTTAGACTTTGCACCTGACTTGGTGGTGATGAGAACGACACCGTTACCTGCCTGTGCACCATAGATTGCTGCAGAAGCCGCATCCTTGAGGACCTCCATAGACTCGATCATAGAAGGATCAAGGTACTGGATGGTGCTCACCTTAAGACCGTCGACGATAAGGAGTGGGCCGAGACCGTCAGAACCGTTTGATGAATAACCACGTACACGGATCTCAGCGCCAGAACCAGGAGCTCCTGATGAGTTGATGATCTGGATACCGGCTGCCTTACCCTGAAGTGCAGCAGCTGCATCTGTAGTTGAACGGTCGTTGAGGTCATCACCGCGTACCGAAGCGACTGAACCGGTGAGGTCAGACTTCTTCTGTACACCGTAACCGATAACGACAGTCTCCTCGAGGAACTCAGAATCCTCTACGAGAGTGAAGTTGATCACAGACTGGCCATTGACTGCGACAGTCTGGGAAGTGTAACCAATACATGAAGCGGTGATGCTTGCATTGCTCGGAACAGAGAGCTTGTAAGCACCATCGAGGTCAGTCACGGTACCAACGGTAGTCGTTCCGTCCTGCATGATGGATACACCAATGATTGGCTGTCCACTTGCGTCGACAACCGTACCACTGACACTGATCGACTGCGCCTGGGCTGTAAAGCTCAGAGCAGCGAGGGACAGCAAAGATGCTGCCAGCTTAATGATAGTTCTTTTCATTTGTGATTGGTGTTATTAATAATAATGATGATGTGCAAATCTACCGTTTCATTAGCATATACACTACTGCAATTGATTCAAACGCGCAAATATTCACCGTTTGACCGTTTTTTAATATGAACTGAACGAGAAATAATGGAAAAATGCGACTTTCGCTTTAAACCAGTCCTCGGTGAATGAAAATCTAAAAAATCTGATTCATTCATTTATAGACCAGATGAATGTTTTTCAAATGCTACTGAATGATTTTCAAAAGCGCATAACAGGTCCGTACTCCACATATCTGGCAGGCGGCAGGACGTCAAACTCGTTTTTTTGTAAATTTGCATTTCCTATAGACGACGTGATACACCTTTGTAAATTAAGTCTTATATGTACGACAACAGGATACAGTTGGACCTTCATACGCACAGCGTGGCCTCTGGCCACGCATACAGCACTATTCAGGAGATGGCGAAAGCTGCCGCAGAGAAGGGAATTGAGATACTCGGAATAACAGAGCATGGACCTGCGCTTCCCGGCGCGTGCCACCCGCTGTACTTCAGGAATGTGCATGTGATTCCCCGCGACATGTACGGAACACATCTTATGATAGGTGTGGAGCTAAACATTCTCGACACCCAGGGTAATGTCGACTTCGACGAGTTCTTCATGGAGAAGACCGACCTGCGCAGCGCCGGCCTGCATTCGCTCTGCTACAAGGGTGGCACCAAGGAAGAGAATACCGCCGCAGTCGTCAAGGTGATGGAGAATCCATGGATACAGATCATCACCCATCCCGGCGACGGCACTGCAGAACTCGACTTCGAGCAGATAGTGCTCGCCTCCGAGAGGACTGGCACCATACTCGAGATCAACAACTCCTCCCTCAAGCCATGCAGAGGAAAGACCACGGCAAGGGACAACAATCTTGAGATACTCCGCCTCTGCGCGCGACATAAGGTTCCGGTAATACTCGGAAGCGATGCGCACATATCGTTCTCGATTGCGGACTACACCTATTTATATCCGCTGCTCGAAGAGGCCGGATTCCCAGACGAACTGGTGCTGAATTACGACTCAGACCACCTTCTCAGGTGCCTTAAGGTCACGCCTTCTTCACATTAGTAACGGACACGGACATACTTTGTTGAAAACTTTTTCAAAAAGATAGTTACGGCTGCAAGATTAGCCGTATTTTTCCGTATCTTTGCACATTCATAAAATAAGATTCCTATGTCATTTATCGAAGAAAGAGTAGCATTGGACGGTCTTACGTTCGACGATGTATTGCTCATACCAGCCTATTCTGAAGTTCTGCCGAGGGAAGTGAGCCTCCGCAGCAAGTTCTCCAGGAACATCACTCTCAACATTCCGATAGTGTCCGCAGCAATGGACACAGTTACCGAAGCACCTATGGCCATCGCCCTCGCCAGGGAAGGTGGAATCGGCGTCATCCATAAGAATATGTCCATCGCTGAGCAGGCAGCCAACGTGCGCCGCGTCAAGAGGGCAGAGAACGGAATGATCATGGATCCTATCACCATCACCAAGGACGCTACCGTCGGTGATGCGCTCAGGATCATGCATGACAACCATATCGGTGGTATTCCTGTCGTAGACGAGGACAATAAGCTCGTGGGCATCGTCACCAATCGTGACGTGCGTTTCCAGAACGACATGAACGCGAAGATCGAGGACACCATGACCAGCACAGGACTCGTGACCATCAGGGACAACGAGACCGATCGCGAGCATGTCAGGGTCGTACTCCAGGAAAACAAGGTTGAGAAGCTCCCGGTAGTCGATGCAGACTACCATATCGTGGGACTCATCACATATAAGGACCTCACAAAGGAAAAGATCTATCCTGAGGCATGTAAGGACAGCAAGGGTCGTCTCCGCTGTGCTGCCGGCATCGGTATCACGGCTGACGCGATCGACCGCGTGGACGCACTCGTTGCAGAGGGTGTCGATGCAGTCGTTCTCGACAGTGCCCATGGACACAGCAAGGGCGTGCTCGACAAGCTCCGCGAGATCAAGGCCAAGTACCCTAATCTCGACGTTGTCGTCGGTAACGTCGCAACCTACGAGGCTGGCAAGATGCTCGTGGAGGCTGGCGCAGACGGTATCAAGGTCGGTATCGGACCTGGTTCGATCTGTACTACCCGTATCGTGGCAGGTGTCGGCGTACCTCAGCTCACCGCGATCTACAACGTGGCCCAGGCAGTCAAGGGAACGGGCGTTCCAATCATCGCAGACGGTGGTCTCCGCTACAGCGGTGACGTCGTGAAGGCTCTCGCAGCCGGCGGCGACTGCGTGATGTGCGGTTCTATGTTCGCAGGTACCGAGGAGTCTCCAGGAGAGGCTATCATCTATAATGGACGTAAGTTCAAGTCATATCGTGGAATGGGCTCAGTGGACGCCATGAAGGCTGGTTCGAAGGACCGCTACTTCCAGAGCGGCGAGGTTGACACCAAGAAGCTCGTACCAGAAGGAATCGTGGGACGAGTACCTTACAAGGGCACACTCGCAGAGACAGTATACCAGCTCCTCGGCGGTCTCCGCTCAGGTATGGGCTACTGCGGCGCAAAGGACATCGCAACCCTCCAGACCGCCAAGTTCACCAAGGTGACCGCAAGCGGTATGGCAGAGAGCCATCCACACGACGTGACCATCACCAAGGAAACACCTAACTACTCACGTAGCGAATAATAATGGAGAAAATTCTTATCATCGACTTCGGTTCCCAGCTCACCCAGCTCATCGGCCGCAGGCTCAGGGAATTGAACGTATATTGCGAAATCCACCCTTTCAACAAGTTCCCGCAGATCGACGAGGACGTGAAGGGTGTAATCCTTTCCGGCAGTCCATGCTCAGTGAGGGAAGCCAATGCGCCTGAGGTAAAGCTCGACGGCATCAAGGGCAAGTATCCTCTCCTCGGCATCTGCTACGGAGCACAGTACCTCGCACATCACTTCGGCGGTTCAGTGAACGCTTCGATCGCCAGGGAGTATGGTCGTGCCATCCTCAATGTCACCAAGGCAGACTCACCATTGCTCATCGGAATGAGCAAGAGCTCACAGGTGTGGATGTCTCACGGCGACACTATCGCACAGCTTCCTGAAGGTGCAGAGCCTATCGCTGCCACCTCTGACGTAGAGTACGCAGCTTATCAGATCAACGGCGAGCCCACATACGCAGTGCAGTTCCACCCAGAGGTGTTCCACACCGTCGAGGGAACCAAGATTCTCTCGAACTTCGCACTCGGAATCTGCGGATGTACAGGAGACTGGACTCCTGACTCATTCATCGAGACGGCAGTCAAGGAGATCCGCGAGAAGGTCGGTGACGACAAGGTCATCCTCGGCCTCAGCGGCGGTGTCGACTCAACCGTGGCAGGCGTGCTTCTCAACAAGGCCATCGGCCACAACCTCACCTGTATCTTCGTGAACAACGGACTCCTCCGCAAGAACGAGTTCGAGGATGTGCTCGAGTCATACAAGGACATGGGCCTCAACGTAATCGGTGCTGATGCTTCCAAGGAGTTCATCGCTGCTCTCGCAGGCGTCACAGAGCCAGAGGGAAAGAGAAAGATCATCGGAAGGCTCTTCGTGGAGACCTTCGACAAATACGCAAAGCAGATCGAGAACGCACGCTGGCTCGCTCAGGGTACAATCTATCCTGATGTTATCGAGTCTGCAGGTATCAACGGCACCGCTGCGAAGATCAAGTCACACCACAATGTGGGTGGTCTTCCAGAGGAGATGCACCTCGGAATCGTGGAGCCGCTCAGGTCGCTCTTCAAGGATGAGGTTCGCCGCGTAGGACGTGCCCTCGGAATCAAGGACGAGCTCATCGGCCGTCATCCTTTCCCAGGTCCGTCACTCGGTATCCGTATCCTCGGCGACATCACAGAGGAGAAGCTCACCGTCCTCAGGAATGCTGACGACATCTTCATCAAGGGTCTCCGCAAGTACTCCCTCGACGGAAACAAGGCAGCCATCGAGGCTCTCGCAGGAGTGGGCGCCACCGAGGTGAGAAGCGCAAGCGATCCTACCCAGGTTGCACACAACCTCTACGACGCAATCTGGCAGGCGGGCGTAATGCTCCTCCCAGTACAGAGCGTAGGTGTCATGGGCGACGAGAGGACTTACGAGCGTTGCGTCGCTCTCAGGGCCGTGATCTCTACCGACGGCATGACCGCCGACTGGGTTCATCTCCCATACGACTTCCTCGCTGACGTATCCAACGAGATCATCAACAAGGTTCGTGGCGTCAACCGCGTAGTCTATGACGTATCCTCAAAACCACCTGCAACAATTGAGTGGGAATAAAAAATATGAGGCAAACCGTATGGTCTGCCTCTTTTTTTTGCTAAATTTGAGAGGAATGATGTTTTAAGGACATGGGTGCATACAGAAAATACGGAACATGTTTCTTCGAAAGATACGCCATCACTTCCCTCAGGACTCTCCTGGGGCATAAATTCGACGACCTCATAAACGAAGACAGGCCCGACCTCCAGAGTGCCGACCGCAAGCGACTCGGAATCGAGGTTACCCGTGCGATGGAGCCCGGCAAGGCCGCTGCGAACCAGATGCTCAAGGGCCTGGCAGGATTCCCGCGTCAGGACGATGTCCCCGGCTATGACGAAGTCCAGGAGAAAGGATATGGATATGGAATCCATGAGGGCAAGTACATCGGCGGCCTCGAACTGCGATACTGGCAGGGTGCCAAGCCGCTGCGCGACATCATCGCGAACAAGGTCGGTAAGGTGAGTTCCGGCTTCTACGGCAATTTCGACGAGTTCGGTCTCTTCGTGTTCTGCAAGGATCCCCTTGACGAGGCTCTCGTCCACAAAACCGTCCACTACATCATGGACCTCCAGAAGGACAACGAAGTCAAGTACAGGCGCCTTTTCCTTTCAGAGGCAGGAGGTCTCTACGCATGCAACCTCGACGACGGAATAAGCTTCGAATTCAGGATAACATACTGCCCGGTAGACAGCGCCCAGAGGCGTCAGTTCTATCTCGAAGCCTTGGAATACTGACCGACTGGTCCGTTTGACCCCCAAAGAATCAAGTAAGTACAACTAATTATAATCATCATGGCAAATCAACAGAACCAGCCTATCTGGGATGCACGATCGCTCGGTATTCCCAAGATGACCGTGCTCGGCGTGCAGCACCTCTTCGCGATGTTCGGCGCCACCGTACTCGTTCCAATGCTCACCGGCCTCTCGATGTCCGCGACTCTTCTGTTCGCCGGACTCGGAACGCTCCTCTTCCATGTCCTGACCAAATTCAAGGTACCTGCTTTCCTCGGCTCGTCCTTCGCATTCATCGGAGGATACGCAGCCGTCGTTGCCATCGCCGACTCGGACTACGGGATGACCATGGCCCAGTCACTTCCTTACGCATGCATAGGTGTGTTCTGTGCAGGCCTGATGTACTTCATCCTCGCCGGCCTGATCAAGGTATTCGGCACCAGCAAGGTCATGAGTTTCTTCCCACCTGTGGTCACCGGACCTATCATCATCGCCATCGGCCTCACCCTCTCCGGCTCGGCCGTGACCAACTGCAGCGCCAACTGGTGGATCGCACTCTCTGCCATCGCGATCATCATCGTCGCCAACATCTGGGGCAAGGGCATGATCAAGATCATTCCTATCCTCCTCGGTGCCGTAGGCTCATATATCGTCGCATGCTGCTTCGGCGCTGTCGACTTCGCACCTGTGAAGGAAGCCGCATGGATAGGTTTCCCATTCCAGATGCAGAACACAGCAATCAGCGTATTCAAGGCACCTGACTGGGGTCTCGTCGTTACCGCAATCATCACCATCCTTCCGATCTCTCTCGCTACCATGGTGGAGCACATCGGCGACATGTGCGCGATCTCTTCTACCACCGGCAAGGACTATCTCACCGACCCAGGTCTCCACAGGACCCTCATGGGCGACGGTATCGCAACCGCACTCGCTTCGATGTTCGGAGCCCCTGCGAACACCACCTACGGAGAGAACACCGGCGTTCTCAACATCACCCAGGTATTCGACCCTAAGGTCATCCGCATGGCAGCCGTATTCGCCATCATCCTCTCATTCTGTCCTAAGTTCGCGACCGCAGTCAGCACAATGCCATCGGCTACCGTCGGCGGCGTCTCTCTCGTACTCTACGGTATGATCTCGGCTGTCGGTGTCAGGAACATGGTCGAGAACAAGGTTGACTTCACCGCATCGCGCAACGTGATCATCGCAGCACTCATCCTCGTGCTCGCGATCGGTATCCAGTATGGTCCAGGCTCTGTCGGCGCAGGCGCCATCAAGCTCTCAGGCCTCGCAGTTGCCGCCCTCGCCGGCATCATCCTCAACGCCGTCCTTCCTGGTAAGGACTACGTCTTCGGAGAAACTAAATAGCTGATTCTCAGCACCATAACGAACGGACGGCTCCCCCGGAAAGGGGAGCCGTCCGTATAGCATATCGTTGATATCCAGCCTTTTACAAAACCCTGAAGCAGTCCACCACAGGAGCCTCTTCGGTATCGTTACCCATGCGGACCACATTGAAACCTGCCTTGAGGGTAACTGGGAGTGCATATTCCTTGAAGTCTGCGCTTGCAGGGAGAAGGACAGTCTCCTTCGAACCGTTGACCTCGACCTCGAGAGTTCGTACCTCGTCACTCTGGTAGCGGATGCTGAGTTCATGCTTGCCGCCACGGGTAGAGTAGACGTTCTTCCAGATAAGGCAATTGTCCTTGGAACCGCCGAGATATGGGACAGCAACCTGACCGGAAGCGCCGTCGAGAGGCATAGGCCTGGTGCTACGTGTGATTGCACTGTATGAAGGTATGAATGCCCACTCAGCCTCGTATATGCTTGGGTCGATCCTCTTCTTTCCAGTGATCTTGAGTATCCTTGCGCCGTGAGCAGGCACAGAGAGACGTATGCAGTCCATGGTACCCAGTTCCTCATGACGGTTAAGGTCACGAACTGATACCGAACCGGCGAACTCGAGAGTCTCGAGAGGAACCTCGAAACTGATCTCCTCCTCCGAAGGATTATAGAGAGCTACAGCCCTGGTCTTTCCGCGGAGCACTTCGATATCCTTAGCAAAGACATAGCCCTCGCCATCATGCTGGACGACATAGGCCTGAAGTCCGAGTGGATCCTGGTCGAGTGCGATGAGTTCATCATTGGTGATGATCTTCATGGTCTCCTCCGGAATGTAGCCGAGATCACAACCAAGAAGAAGAGGGGAGCTCATGATGCACCACATTCCGAAATGCGTCTCCTCCTCGTTGAAAGGCACGCCGTAGCAGTCCTCGAGGAGCGGAGATGGCTTGTTCGCATATCCGACGATGAGCATGTCCATATCGTTGTAACGACCGCCACCTGCGTATGCAGAAAGGTACATATTACGTTCGATGGTGCTCTTGATGCTGCCCCAGAAAGGTCGCACGTCACCGCTGATTCTCCATGAATCGCCGGCTTCACCCACCCATGTACCCGGGAATGCCCAACGGCAGATATTGACCTCGACAGGATGATTAGCGACGCTGTCGATGGCGTGTCGTATCCTGAGGTACTGATCATGCTCGTCAAGTCCCAGACCGCTGCCACCGCAATAGTCGATCTTGATGAAATCGAAGTTCCAGTCGTTGAAATAGCGCTCCGCGTCGCGCACCTCATGCTGCCAGAGTCCTGCACCGACACCGTTCACGTCGCCATTCCACCTTGATCCGCAGGTATTGTTGCCGGCGTCGGAATAGATTCCGGCCTTGAGACCGAGGCTGTGGATATGGTCAGCGACTCCTCTGAGGCCGTTTGGAAACCTTTCCTCATGCGCAGTCATGTAACCAAGGGAGTCGCGGTGTCCGAAGAAACCGTCGTCGATGTTGATGTGGTCATATCCATGCCCTGAGAGACCCGTAGAGACGAGAAGGTCCGCATGGCGGTTGATGATGTCCTCGGAAATGTTCACGAGGAAGCAGTTCCATGAGCTCCATCCCATGGTTGGCGGATTGACGGGCTCGGTCTTTATTCCGGGCTCGGAGCAGCTGGACACAAGCGCCGCAGCTGCTAGCATTGACGAGATAATGCGTTTCATGCTGATGTATGGTTTAAGTGATTTGATTTCCTAAAGGCTCGGGATAACTGGCTTGATCGTACCATCCTCGTTGAACTCGAGCCTGTCGATGCAGACCTCGCGGTTATATCCTCCGGAGAGGCCGAGCTTCACACCACCCGGGCGGTTGAATCTGTGATATACGATGTACCATTCGTCCGTCCCGGGCTTGCAGATCACCGAATGGTGGCCGGTGCCGAAGATCTGCTTCGACGGATCCTGCTGTATCACGATGGTTTCCTCGACCTTCGCAGGACGGCCGTTCCTGACGAACTCGGTAGGCGAGTCCGAGATGAGGTAGCGGACGCGGTAGTATGACGAGCGGGTGATGTTCTCCGACCACATGAAGTAGTAGAGGCCCTTGCGCTCGAAGACATAGGAGCCTTCGAGGTAGTGGTATTCGCCGATCTTCGAGCGCGGGATGAGCTCATGCATGGTGCCGGGAACGAGGGATATCATGTCCGGTGCAAGCTCCGCCATCCAGAGGTAGGAATTACCCCAGTAGAGATAGTACTTTCCGGTCGCACGGTCGCGGAAGACGTCCGGGTCGATGATCTGGTTCGGCGCATGGATCTCCTCCTGGGTGAGGAGGGCCTTTCCGAGCACATCCTTGAACGGACCTTCCGGCTGGTCAGCGACTGCGACGCCGATGGTGCCGTGATGAACGAAGTAGAAGTAGTACTTGAATCCGCCGAAGACAGGCTTCTCGATGATGCACGGAGCCCATGCGTACTCCCTGTCGCCCCATTCGAGGTCACGCAGGTCGAGTATCACGCCCTCGTCCTTCCAGTTCACGAGGTCCTCCGAAGAGAAGCAATGGAAGTCGTAGCTGTGCCAAGCGTATGCGCCGTCGGTGGTTGGGTAGATGTAGTATTTGCCGGTCTGGACGCTGTAGAGCACCTCCGGATCGGCATGGAGGCCAGGGAACACGGGATTCTTCACGTTCGGAGCGAGGTGCTTCGCTTCCTCTGCGTCGGCCCAGGCCTGTATCCTCTGATATTCCTCCTCGTTAAGCGCCAGGAAGGAGCCGGCGTCAGGTCCGTAGATGCCCTCGATGTTCTTCGGCGCGAAGAAACGGTCCATCGCATCGTCCGACTGGCAGAGCCTGTATCCGCCCTTGGCCGTGTTCACGTATCCGAACGACCATCCCTTCTGGTCCGCGACCTTGAATGCGCTGATCTCGCGACAGTAGTCGTCACCCTCTATCACGATGCTCTCCGATGGCATGGTCCATGGTCCTCTGAGGCTGCCGGTGGAAGCGCGCAGGAAACCGGCGCTACGGTCATCGACCTTGGCAAGGAGCACGACGCTGCCGTCCTCAAGACACTCGAGTTCGGCGTCGAGGATAGTCTTGTCCCAGTCGGCGAGAATCTCCGGATCGCTCAGCGAGACCACCGGCACGGGATCGAGCGACGAGCGCATCAGCGAGAGCCTGTTGCCAAGAAGCCTTCCGCGCTCCTTTTCCGCGTAATAGAGAAGGTATGAGCCGGAAAGCGAATCCCAGACCACCTTCGCGCTGCGGGCGCCTCTGAGCGCCAATTCCTGCGGTTCTGTCCATGAGATGAGGTCGGAACTGAGCTGGACGCAGACGCTGCCGTCGTTATTCGTGGTAAGAAGTATGTATCCGTCGTTCTCGTGGGTACGACACACATAGACGTAGCTGACATTTCCATACTCGCCCTTGTCATCCACGGAAAAGATGGAGTCGCCGCAGAGCATGTCGTGGAAATGTACTCCGTCGGGAGATGTCGCGAACGCTGGCCATCCGCCGTGTGCCGAGCGGTGCGCGAAAAGATATCCATGTATTTCGTCTTCCGGAAGGACTGTATTTCCCTGTGCATGTGCAATGGGGCATACAAGGATTGACGCAGCGACAAGAGTCGTCGCAGCAAGCCATGAAAGGAGAGTCTGTCTCATAAGCGTGGTCAGTTATCAGCGTGTACAGTTATGTGCCAAGCACAAATCTAACAAAAAAACGCCACCTTTCAGTGGCGTTAATAATAGAAATCGTCTCGAGCAGGAGGCTATCTTCCACGGATGAGCGTGAATCGGAGTCCGAGGTTCATGCTGAAGTTCAGCGGACGCTCCTTGTATATCGTGTCAAGCGAGCTGTTGTCGTCGAAATAGTAGCTTATTCCCGGCTCTGCATATATGCTCATGAGCGGTGAAATGATGTATGCCACACCCGCTGCGAGGTTCGCCGACAGCTGCAGAGGGCGCTCGTCGTACTTCTCAATTCCGAGTTCCCCACTTTCCGGTCCGCCGATACCGGCAAATCGGTAGCTGCCTCTCCTGCTTGCCGAAACGCATTTGTCGAGGTTCATACCGGCCGAGGCATAGAGTCCGAACCTCGGCGTGCCGTAGGCCTTGAACTTGAGGTTCAGAGGTATTCCGATATAGTCGAGCTTCTGGCTTGCACTGGTGTAGTTATCGTCATCGCCCTGACGTATGCTGGAATTAAGCCTGGTATAGGTCAGACCGCTCTCGATGAACCATCTCTGAGCGAGCTGCCAGTCGAGAGTCACGCCGACCCTGACCGGCATGCGGTGTGTAAACTTCGCCTCTCCGACTCCACGGCTGAAGAGCATCGCGCCAAGCATAGGGCTGTCATCCCATACGGCATTCTCGTCAGGTCCGGCCACTGTCAGTGACGGGCCTGCGAATGCGAGAGTGTTGGAGCTCTGAGCGCCGAGAGAATTGATGATGCCTATCGACACCTCACCGCGTCCACGTCTCATTCTCTCACGGTCGCCTCCGTGCTTCGGGCTAGCCGTCTCCGCTTCGGTCTTCCTATTGCTTCCTGACTGTTTATAGTTTTCTGACTTACCGTCTGCCTGTTTCGACATGACCGCTGTCTCGTCGACAAGTTTCGAATCGGCTGCCGTCTCGTCTACTACCTTCGACTCCACCATCATGTCAGTCTGACATTCATCGACCATCGGACTCGTTTCGAGGCCCGGTATAAATATTGTTTCGATTGCACCGTTAGCAGCTGTTCTGCCTGCGTCCTTTGCCGTCCACTTACCATTCTGTGCAGAGGCGTTATGGTC
>NZ_JBAEER010000163.1:0-3487 GCF_056207615.1 Candidatus Cryptobacteroides sp.
GAAAGGCTCAGCCATTACTGAGCTACTTTACTGGAATCTTGTCGATTCTGCGCTGATGGCGACCACCTGCGAACTCGGTGTTCATCCAAGTGTCCACGATCTTGAGCGCAGTCTCGAGAGAGACGAAACGAGCCGGCATCACGAGGACGTTGGCATCGTTATGCTCCTTCACGAGAGCACCCACCTCCTCGCACCATGCAAGACCTGCACGGATGCCCTGATGGTGGTTAAGAGTCATTCCTATACCGTTGCCTGTTCCGCAGAGGGCGATTCCCCTTTCCACCTCACCGTTCTCGACGGCAAGAGCGAGTGGATGTGCAACATCGGCATAGTCCATGCTCTCGGTGCTGTCAGTACCGAAGTTGACCATTTCATGACCCTGGGCAGTGAGATGCTTGATGATCTCTGCCTTGTATTCAACGCCTGCGTGATCGCAGCAAATTCCAAGTTTCATGTCGTATAAAGATTTGTGACACAAATATAGCACGAAAAACGCTATTTTTACAGAAGAATGTTGTAACAAGAACGCTCTTTCTCCGTCTATATGGCAGAAACACCAAAAATCAGAAAGAAATGAGAACACGTACATTCATCACAACGACACTCTGTATCATCCTTCTTACAGGATGCATCGGCAACAATACCACCGCTGCAAGAAGCAGGCATGCATCGATAGCCCAGACCTTGTCACAATTCAAGGGCGTCGATGACGTCGAGTATCTGGATATCAGCGGAGCACTACTTGGCATAGGCAAACTTTTTGCGAAAGAAGCCCTGGACGGCGTTCCGATGAACAAGATCAAGAGCATCAACATCCTCGAGGCAGAAGGGGCAGCCGACAACGTGAGGGAAGAAATCATCGAGAAAGTCGGCAAGGCTCTCTCCGGATATGAGATCCTCATGGCGGCAAAGGACGACGGAGACGATGTCACCATCTATGCTGACATGGACAACGACATAATCAACGAACTGGTATTGTTCGTAAAGAACGATGCCACGGTGATAGCACTCAGCGGAAAGCTGTCGCTGAAGGACGTAAGCAAGCTGATCAACGACTAGAAGATGACGAGGGAAGAATTCGACAGGACATGGCTGCCGCTGGCGCCAGGATTCTACAAGGTGGCCTACTACCTTCTGGAATCCGAGGCCGAGGCGAAGGATGCCGTCCAGGAAGTCTTCGTCAAGCTCTGGACAACTCGCGAGCAGACAGAGCATGTCCTCAATCCTAAGGCTTACGGCACGATGATGGTACGCAACATCTGCATAGACGTCATCCGAAAAGCCGAGAAGGCACATCAAGAAAGCATACCGGAGAACTTGGCGGCACCGCCACCAGACTCCAGACTCGAATCTCAGGAAAGGCTGAAGGCCACCGAGGATGCGATTGGTGAACTGCCGGAGCTACAACAGAAGATACTCAGGATGCGAGTCTGGAGAAAGATGGAATTCGACGAGATAGCGGACGAACTCGGGTTAAGTCAGGTAAACGTAAGGGTCCAGTTGAGCCGGGCCAGGAAGAGGCTCAAGGAACGGTTAGAAAAGGATAATTGATGAAAAGGATAGAAGACATCGAGAACATGGAGCTCGACGAGCTCATCGCGGAGGCCGAGAAGATCGACGTCCAGGTTCCATCGGACCTTGAATCAGGTATCCGGTCGAAGATAGGAAGACAGCGCAGGATCCAGACTGGTCGCATACGCTACGGAGTTGCTGCCGCGATCACGGCTCTGCTCGGGTGCTCGCTCCTTCTGAGCATAACGCTCTCCAGCCGTGACCAGGCACTGGAAGACACCTTTGACGATCCGGAGCTCGCGTATGCGGAAGTCCAGAAGGCCTTCGGAAAGATTTCGGACGCACTCAGCGCAGGAGCAAGGGAAGCCAGCCTCGGAGAGGCAAGATTCGCACAGACGACAAGACAGATAAACGATCTAATGAACTAGAAACATGAAGAAGATAATCACGATAGCAGTGCTCGCACTCGTATCGATTGCGACATTCGCACAGACCAGCAGGGAAATCTACGACAAGTATTCGGACATGGAGGGAGTAAGCGCCGTGTACATCTCCCCTCTGATGTTCAAGATGATGAAGGCACTCCCTGACATGAACGTCGGAAACGGCAAGGACGTCAACATCACCAGCATGATCTCGTCTCTCGACGGAATGTTCATCCTCGAGGTCGGCGGGAATGCGGCGAAGAGCCTCAACAGCGACGCTGAGAAGCTCGTGAAGGCTGGTAAGTTCGGTCTGATGATGGAGGCAAAGGACAACGGAGAGAACACCAGGATTTACAGCGTCGAGAAGGGCGAATACATCACGGATCTCGTGCTTCTGACCAGCGGAGACAGCGAAACCACCTTCATCGCGATCTCCGGAAAGCTCAGAAGTGACGATATCGCCAAATTGTTGGACGATTAGCTTACGGAAGTTATTGTAAGTTTGGAAAATAAGCCCTATATTTGCGCCCGCTGAAGTCCACGGTGGACAAGGCATTAATAAATTAATCTTTTTGCACGATGGCTGAATACCTTATGCCAGAGAAGAAGCAGGAGATTTTTGCGAAGTACGGAAAGTCTAATACAGACACCGGTTCTGCAGAGAGTCAGGTTGCTTTATTTTCCTACCGTATCGCTCACCTTACCGAGCATGTGAAGAAGAACAAGAAGGACGTGGTTACCCGTCGTTCACTTCTCCGCCTCGTAGGTAAGAGACGTAGCCTTCTTGATTATCTCAAGAAGACCGACATCGAGAGATACAGAAATATCGTGAAGGAGCTCGGTCTCCGTCGATAATCCACATAGTAGGAGAAACTCTGAAAGGGGACCATTCCATAAGATGGGTGTCCCCTTTTTTCGGAAGATTACGTCTGAGGTCGTCAACAAACTCTCAACCTGCGGCGACTGAAGGCAAACATATATAATCGGACAAACAAAGACGAGACAATACTAATCAACTCCCAATAGGGGGAGGCAGGTTGAAAAGACAATAAATGAACGTTATCACTAAGAAAATCGAATTATCCGACGGCAGGGTAATCGAAATCGAGACCGGAAAGCTCGCAAAGCAGGCTGACGGCTCAGCAGTGGTCAAGATGGGAGGCACAATGCTCCTCGCGACCGTCTGCGCAGCAAAGGAGGTAAAGGAAGGAACAGACTTCATGCCTCTCACTGTGGACTACAAGGAGAAATTCTATTCAGCAGGTCGCTTCCCGGGTGGCTTCATGAAGAGAGAAGGAAAGTCATCAGACTACGAGATCCTCATCTCACGTCTCATCGACCGCCCTATCCGTCCTCTTTGGCCATCTGACTATCACCTCGAGACCTTCGTCAACGTGACCCTCATCTCAGCAGAGAAGGACATCCAGCCAGACGCACTCGCAGGTCTCGCAGCTTCATGCGCACTCGCAGCATCTGACCTCCCATTCCAGGGACCTATCTCTGAAGTACGCGTATCACGCGTGAACGGTGAGTTCGTGATCAACCCTACC
>NZ_JBAEER010000164.1:0-12326 GCF_056207615.1 Candidatus Cryptobacteroides sp.
TCGTCATCATCGTCGTCGTGGTGGTGATGCTCATGGCGGCACTCCTCGCAGTCACAGTCCTCACCATGTTCATGATGGTGCTCGTGTCCCTCTTCGTCCTCATCCTCATCGTGGATACCCTCGACCTCGCGGATCCATGTCGCAGAAGTTGCGACCTCCTCGAAGTTGAAGAGCCCGGTGTTGATGATGCGGTCAAGGTCCACGTCGCAGAAGTTTGTCTCCACGATCTTGGCCTTTGGCTGGAGCGCACGTATGATTTCCTTGATGCGCGCAAGCTCTGAAGGGGTGACCTCGGCGACCTTGTTGAGGAGTATCATGTTGCAGAACTCGATCTGCTGGATGAGCAGGTTCTCGATATCCTCCTCGTCGATGTTCTCGCTGACGAGGCTGCTGCCAGAGTTGAACTCGTCACGCATGCGGAGCGCATCCACTACGGTCACGATGTTGTCGAGCCTTGCGATGCCGTCCTTGACGAAATCCACTCCCATGGTAGGGATGCTGCAGATGGTCTGCGCGATAGGGGCAGGCTCGCACACTCCGCTGGCCTCGATGACGATGTAGTCGAAGCGCTTCATCGCCATGATGTCACGGATCTGCTCCACAAGGTCCATCTTCAGGGTGCAGCAGATGCAACCGTTCTGGAGAGCGACGAGGCTGTCGTCCTTCTTACCTACGATTCCTCCCTGCTGGATGAGCTCGGCATCGATGTTCACTTCGCCGATGTCATTCACGATGACGGCGAACCTGATGCCCTTGCGGTTGTTCAGGATGCGATTGAGGAGAGTGGTCTTTCCGCTGCCGAGATATCCGGTCAGCAGAAGGACCTTTACGTCAGTATTTGCCATCTTACCTCCTTATGCGAGCTTCTCTACAGCGATCTTCACCCTGCGCATAGCCTCTACGATCTTCTCGTCTGAGGTAGCGTAAGAGAATCTGATGCAATCAGGAGCACCGAAAGCTGCACCGCTTACGCCTGATACGAGAGCCTCCTCGAGGATGTACATCGCGAGGTCGTCTGCATTGTTGATCACGCGGTCGCCGGCCTTCTTGCCGAAGAGGGCAGAAACTTCTGGGAAGATATAGAATGCACCGTCAGGAACGGTCACGTTGAATCCAGGGATTTCCTTTGCGAGGCTTACGATGAGGTCTCTTCTTCTCTCGAATGCGACCCTCATGTCCTCGACGCACTGCTGAGGACCGTCGTATGCAGCCTCCGCAGCCTTCTGCGCGATAGATGAGCAGTTGCTGGTGTACTGGCCATGGAGCTTGGTCACTGCCTTGGCGATATAGAGAGGACAAGCGCAGTATCCGATTCTCCAACCGGTCATAGCGTAAGCCTTTGATACACCGTTGATGATGACGACCCTGTCCTTGAGCTCAGGGAAGCTTGCGAGTGACCTGGTGTTGCCGACATAGGTGATGTGCTCGTAGATCTCGTCAGCGATGACGATGATCTCCGGGTACTTCGCGAGGACCTTTACGAGGCCAGCGAGCTCCTCTTCGCTGTAAACTGAACCGGTAGGGTTGCTAGGAGTACAGATGAGCACGGCCTTGGTCTTAGGGGTGATGGCTGCCTCGAGCTGCTCAGGAGTTACCTTGAACTTCTGCTCAGGACCGGCGTAGAGCTCTACTGAAACGCCCTCTGCGATCTTTACCATCTCCATGTAGCTGACCCATGCAGGGGTAGGGATGATGACTTCCTCGCCCTTGCCGACGATTGCCATGATGACGTCGCAGAGCTCCTGCTTTGCGCCGTTACCTACGACGATCTGCGCAGGGGTGAAGTCTACGTTGTTCTCTCTCTTGAGCTTGCGGCAGATAGCTTCTCTGAGTGAGAGATAACCAGGGACTGCAGTGTAGAAAGAGAAATTGTTGTCGATAGCCTTCTTTGCTGCCTCCTTGATGTGGTCAGGGGTGTTGAAGTCTGGTTCACCGACGCTCATGCTGATTACGTCGAGTCCTGTTGCCTTGAGATCGGCAGCTTTCTGTGACATTGCGAATGTTGCAGATGGCGAGAGGGCCATCACTCTTTCTGAAATCTTTTCCATTGTATTGTGCTAGTTGTTTTTTCAGGTTTTGTATATGCATACAAAGGTAAGCATTATTTGAAAAGGGCCATCAAATAATTGACGGCCCTTCACTAAATAATTACTTCTGGTAGAGATATCTCTTGATGCTCTTCTTAGGAGTCCTCTCGAAGTCATTCTCGAGGAGTTCGATCTTGGTGATCCTCTCGTAAGAAGGCCTTTCCTTGTTGACTGCCTTGATGTCGTTTTCGAGACGAGCCTTGAGGGCTTCTGAGTCGAGGCCGTTCTGCTTTGCCTTGACGTAGTCAGGATAGATCAGTGCGACGAGCTTGTTGTTGCTGCTGTCCTCGATCACGAGGCTGTCGGAAACGAACTTGAGGTTGTTGATGCTGTCCTCGATCTCCTCTGGGTAGATGTTCTGACCTGAAGGGCCGAGAAGCATACATTTGCAGCGTCCCTTGATGTAGATGAACTCATCCTCGTCCATCACACCCATGTCACCAGTCCTGAACCAACCGTCCTCGGTGAATACCGCGTTGGTAGCCTCCTCGTTGTTGTAGTAGCCGAGGAATACGTTAGGACCCTTGACGAGGATCTCGCCAGGTACGTTCTGAGGATCCTTTGAGTCGATCTTTATCTCGAGATAGCGTGCAGGACGACCGCAAGAGTAGAGCCTTGCGCTATCCCATGCCTCGTAAGAGATGATAGGGGCGCACTCGGTCATACCGTAGCCCACGGTGAATGGGAACTTGATCTTGTGCATGAACTCCTCAACCTCCTTGTTGAATGCGGCTCCGCCGAGGATGACCTCGTAGAACTTGCCGCCGAAGGACTCGATGAGCTCCTTCCTGACCTTGCTGTAGACGATCTGGTTGAGACCGGGAATCTTGGTGAGGAACTTGATCGCAGGCTTCTCGAGGGTAGGCTTTACCTTGGT
Source organism: Candidatus Cryptobacteroides sp. (assembly GCF_056207615.1). NCBI lineage: Bacteria > Pseudomonadati > Bacteroidota > Bacteroidia > Bacteroidales > Candidatus Cryptobacteroides > Candidatus Cryptobacteroides sp. The sequence continues at coordinate 2,965 of NZ_JBAEER010000164.1, forward strand.
GCGGTAAACCTTCTCGAAGATGAGAGGCACAGCCACGAGGAGGTCTGGCTTGATCTCCTTCATGGTCTCGATGAGCACTGCAGGGCTAGGAGTCTTGGTGAGGAAGTTGATATGGGCACCGCATGAGAGCTCGTAGAGGACCTCGAACATCATTCCGTACATGTGTGCGGAAGGAAGGATTGATACGACCTTGGAGTTCTGATCGATGCAAGGGACAGCCTGACGGCCGAAAAGACAGTTGGAAACGAGGGACCTGTATGGGATCATTACGCCCTTAGAGAAACCTGATGTTCCTGAGGTGTAGTTGATCATTGCCATCTCATCTGCACTGTCCTCGTAGTAGTTGATATCCTGTGGACCGAATCCGTTCGGATATTTTGCAGCGTAGCTTGCCTCAACGTTGGCGATTGCTGCGCTGAGGGCCTCACTCCTTGAGAAGAGCTCGCTGAAGTCTTCCATCCTGATCACGCCGATGAGGCTCTGCATCTCGTCGGTGGAGAGACCCTGCCAGAGGTTCTGCTCGGTGAGGAGGAGCTTCGCGCCGCAATGACTCACGAGGTGATGGACGTTCGCAGGCTTGAACTCGTGGAGGAGAGGGACAGCTACTGCGCCGTAGGTTGTGATCGATATGATCGATACCGCCCAGTTGGCCTGGTTAGGGGAGAAGAGGGCGATCTTGTCACCTTTCTCGATGCCGCTTTCCTTGTAGATGATGTGAAGCTTCTCGATCTGACGGGCAACGTCAGAATAGCAGAGAGTCTCTGCCTTTATGTTGGTGAGTGCCTGCCTGTCCCAGTTGTCTCGGAAGTCTTTTTCGTAGATCTTGTTGAAAGATTCGAAGGTAAACTTCTCGAGCGGTTTCTTCTGTACGCGTTTCATAAGTCTGAGTATCTGTTTTTTTTCTATATTTGTCTGTTTAAAACGACTTTCATGACTCTCCCAAAATTTCTTCTGCAGAAGAAGTTCATGATGGAATCCGTGCTGTTCGTATTCGCGTTTTCCGTCGTGTATATGTTTCTTTACAAGCCCTTCTCGGCTACTGTGTGGCTCGGCTTCTCAACCGGCCGCCTGGCCTTGCTGACCCTTCTGTACTATGCCATAGCCATCATCGTGATGGTTTCCAGCAAGTTTATCCTGATCTTGTTGCAGAAGCGGACCTATATAGGTGCGGGAGCCTATATCGTGAACATCATCATCGAATACAGTTTCCTGTCATTCCTCTATGTCCTCTTCTCGGCCGTGTTCAAGATCACTGAGGTGGAGGTGACCGCAAGGCTTGTTCTGAAGACCCTTCTCTGCGTCAGTCTCATACTCGTGATCCCTTACTCCTTCTTCGTTCTGATCACAGCCTACCGAAGTCTCAGGGACGAGAATCGTATGCTGCAGGCTCTGCTCGCGAAGAACAAGGAAGTGCCTCAGGACGACCTCATCTCACTTCAGGACTATTCCGGCGCAGTGAAGCTCTCGGTGGATCCGGATACGATCTACTACATCGAGTCGCAGGACAACTATGTGAAGATCTACTACGAGAACGAGGGCAGGCTCACCAGTTACATGCTCAGGTGCCGCACTCAGCAGATGGAGGAGATGCTCGAGGGGACCGAGATCCATCGCTGCCATCGCTCTTACTTCGTAAATTTCTCGAAGATCACGCAGCTTAACCGTTCGTCCAACCGTGCCACCGTAACCTTGTCTCACCCTGATGCCAGGGAAATTCCAGTATCGAAGACCTACTACAGGACCGTTCTTGGTACAAATGTAACTCAAAATCGTCTCTCACGCGCGTAGGGACGCCCGAAATGTGGCGAACGCCCTATGATAAGTGGCGAAAAGACGTCTTTGACACAAATTTAAAACAAATAAGGTGGACTTTTGAAAGGTCCACCTTATTTTGTCATGTATGTTCTGACGAGCTATTCGTTCGAAACAGCCGCGTTCTTATCGTCGTTCACAATCTCCTTGAGCGCATCGATCTGTTCCTTGAGGATTTCGATCTGGGTCGCAAAGTCGCCGTTCCTCAGAGCTTCTTCCTCAGCTTCTGCAGCCTTCTCAGCTTCGAAGTCTGCGCTGATCTGCTCCTGTGCGACGTCAGCCCAACGCTGGCTTCCACCCCAGGTAATCTCATAGTATCCGCGGTCGAGAAGACGCCTGTACGAATCATGGACGAAGATCCATGCGTAGAAGTATCCGCTCTCCTGATCTCCGGCGAACTCGGAGTAATCGTTGGCAGGGACGATAGATGCATAGCAAGGATCGCCTGGCGCTGCCTTCTGGTTGATGTGTACGAAATGGTAGCCGTCCTCGGCAGCGTAAGCATTCTTGACGTTGATGGTGCTGTCAGCGGCGTTCACGGTGAACACGAGGTCCTCGTTGCATGCTCCGCCGAACCAGTTCTCAATAACAAAGGTGTCGTCGTCCATCGCCTTGAGAGTGACGCTGTGGCTCTGGGTCTCGCTGCAGTTCCATGCCTGGCCGTCTACGGTGTAGACCTCCTTCGCCTGGAAGAGGGATGCGAGCGCCATGATACCGACATAGATCCAGTGTGTCGCGATACCTGCAGCGAAACCGCCGATGACGTGGCTGAGGTAAGCGCGCGAGAGGAGTGCACGATATCCGAGAGAGTCGAGCATCGCAGCGTGGGTAGAGAGGAATCCGCTCCAGCACATTCCCATTGCAGTGCAGACAGCGATTGCGTTGCCGTCGATGATGCCCTGGCTTGCGAACTCAGGGATGAGCGAAAGTGCCGCACCTACGGCACCGAGTGCGGTGATAGGGAAGGCTACGAGCTCAGGAGCCGTGAATCCGAAGAGCCACTTGAATAGGAAGCTGATCTTGCTAGCAAGCCAAGGGAGAAGCTTTGTGCCCTCGTATGCAGCACCGGTGTACACAACGATTGCGTTGCCGTCGGCATCCAAGCCCTGGGCTGATCCTCCGAAGGTGACCATCATCACGAGTGTCGAGATTATGAGCACGCCTGGGATGATCGCAAGTCCGATCTCAACGCCTGACTTACCTCCGTCAAGAAGACCGTTGAGGATGCGCACGAACATTGAGACCTGCTCTCCGCTTTCCTCTGAATTCTCCTCCTTGACATGCTCGAGAGATGCCATCTGCTCGGCAGAGAGAGCATCCTCGGTACGATAAGAAGGGTAGTCCTTACAGATGAAGTACTGCATGAATCGAGTCGAAACGATGCAGCCGATCATCGCGCCCACAAGACCTATGATAGGAGCGAAGAAATAGCCCTGGCTGATCATGAACACGATCACGATGAGGCCCATTCCGAACGCCGTTCCGAAGTTGGTGAGCGAGATCATCTGATACTTCTTGAAGTATCTTGCGAAATGCTTGTCGTTGGCGAGGGTGATGATCGCAGGATTGTCGCTGAGGAAGGTCATCACGGCACCGAGCGAAGCCACGCCCGGGAGGTTGAAGAGAGGCTTCATGATAGGGCGGAGGAGCTTCTGTAGGAGATCCACCACGCCGAAGTCCACGAATATCTTGGCAAGCGCGCCGGTGAGGACGCAGATCGCCATGATGTAGAATACCGTATTGAGCAGAAGGTCATGCGCGGTCTTCATCATCGTGTTGAGCATGTTCGCCAGACCCATCACCGAAGCGAGGTAGCCGAAGATGATCAGAACTATGATGAGACAGACGACTCCGCTCGATAATCTGAACTTGGTTTTCATATATTAAGGTATGTTTTATTTCTTGTCGATGAGCGCCTTGATTCCCTCGAGCACTCCGAGCCTGAACTTGATTCCTGCCTGGAAGTTGATTCCGTTGTCGACGAGGGTGCCGTAAGTGTTGGCATTCACTCCCGTGCTGTATCCGGCGAGCGCGAAGAGCCTGAGTGCGCCGCGGTTGTCCTTGAGAGGGGAGTACTCGACTCCGCCGGAGATGCTCATCATGTCGGTGCCGGCTAACACGAGATGGTCTTCAATGCTGTCCGTCTGGTTGTAGTCCCAGGTGTACTTCAGATGTACGCGAAGACCGTCCGCAGGGGCAGCAGATAACTCTGTCATGAGAGACCAGTCCTTGAAGAATTCCTGGTGCGCCGACATCCTGTTCATGAAATCGACGTCGAGTCGGAGCCACTTGGTGATGTTGAACCTGTTTCCGAGGGCGATGTAGTACATCCATGTGTCGCTGGTGTTCTGGAATGCATTCGCAGACCACATGGTCTCGTAGAAGCCATGGGTTCCGTACCACATGAAGTTGAATCCCATCTTGGAATTTCCTGCAGGCCTGCCGTTCACGTCCATGATGTACCCGCGCATCGGCGAGCTGCAGACCTGAGCGAGGAGCATGTCGTTCTCCGATACGTTGAAGCTTGCGGAAACGCCCATCTGATAGCAGGCGATGTTGTTCCAGAATTCAGAGCAGTAGTAGAGGTCGATCGGGGCCCTGTCATACTCATAGCCGCCGATGGCCACGACCTGCTTTCCTCCTGAGAGGGTGAGCCAGTCAGTGGCTTTCCAGTCGAGGTGTATCCAGTCGGTGGCATCGAAGAAGGCGCGGCTGGTGCCCTTGGTGAAGCGCTGACGGTAGCTGTAGCTGAGCCTGTCACCAATCTGTCCGTCGAGCCTCATGTTGAGCCAGCTTCCGCGGAATCCGGAAGCGTCCTTGTCGAACTCATGCCTTTCTCCGGCCATCACGCCTTCGTAGCCAAGCCTTGTCTCGAAATAGAAATCGTTGAGTCTGAATGTGTTGTCCGACTTCTGCGCAAAAGAAGGTGCGCAGAAGAGAAGGATGGAAGATATTGCCGTAAATACCCTTGCGGGGCCGCTTGTTTTTCTCATGTCAATCTAGCGTGAAAAAGCGTCGGCAAAGATATGTATAAATTGTAAATTTAAAAGCCCGATGGACTTTTAGAACTGAAATATGTACGGAATTGCTACTTTTCGATAAGCATTTCAGACAATTTCGTTACCAATTCAGGAAATCTGTCAGCCATCACGATGGGACGTCCCTCCCTGTTGAGGAAGCAGTGAAGCGAGGTGGCATGGCAGACGAGCTGCTCTCCCACCTTCATCTTGTAGTCGAACTTGATCTTGAAATTGAGAAGTTCGGCAACCTTGATCTCGATGTCTATCAGGTCAGGGTAGGTGGTTGATTTCTTGAATTCGGTGGTGATCGCCATGACAGGAGAGATCACTCCTTCGGCTTCCATTTTCTCATATCCGTATCCCAGGTCCTCGAGCATGCTGATCCTGGCTTCCTCCATGAATCGTGTATAGTTTGAATGATGGGTCAGGCCCATCTTGTCAGTCTCGTAGTAATGTACCTTATGCTGGTAGTGATAGCTTTTCATCTTATGGTCTCGTTTGATTTTGTTCGGGCTGCAAATTTACGATAAAAGATTGGAACTCATATAGCGGCAATCCGCATGATTGTCAGAAAAATATGACATGATTTCCGTAATTATGGACCTAAGTGCTACAATTCATTATAAAAAATTTAAAAAACTTGGCGAAACCTTTGCTTTTTGGGGAATAAATATCTAAATTTGTCCTTGTTATTAAGACCTCCCCGTCGATGAAGTCAATCAATAACATATCGAACGTCCTTATTAGCGTCGTCCTTCTAGTCCTTGTGAAAAAACGTGAGGGCCGGGGAGTCGCGCAATATAACTTACGATAACGAAGTTTATTAAGCCCTTCTCGGAAACGAGGAGGGCTTCAATGTTTTAAATAGAATGCAACACAAATTAAGAAGTTCAGCAACTACAGAGGGTAGGAGAATGGCAGGAGCAAGGGCTCTTTGGATCGCTACCGGAATGAAGAAAGAGCAGATGGGCAAGCCCGTCATCGCAGTCGTGAACTCGTTCACGCAGTTCGTTCCAGGCCATACCCACCTCCACGAGATAGGCCAGATCGTCAAGGCTGAGATAGAGAAGCTCGGCTGCTATGCGGCAGAGTTCAATACGATCGCAGTCGATGACGGAATCGCAATGGGCCACGACGGAATGCTCTATTCGCTTCCTTCAAGGGACATCATCGCAGACAGCGTCGAGTACATGGTCAATGCCCACAAGGCAGACGCTATGGTGTGCATCAGCAACTGTGACAAGGTGACTCCGGGCATGCTCCTCGCAGCCATGAGGCTCAACATCCCTGCAGTCTTCGTATCCGGAGGCCCTATGGAGGCAGGTAAGGTCAATGGCGAGAATGCCGACCTCATCACAGCCATGGTCAAGGGCGGTGACACCACCGTCAGCGACGAGGAACTCAGCGTCGTGGAGAATTCAGCCTGCCCTGGTTGCGGCGCATGTTCAGGAATGTTCACTGCGAACTCAATGAACTCGCTCACCGAGGCCATCGGTCTCTCTCTCCCTGGCAATGGTTCCATCCTCGCTACCCATGTGAACCGCATCCAGCTCTTCAAGGATGCCGCAGCCCAGATAGTCAAGAACGCATATGCATACTATCAGGATGGCGATGAGAGCGTGCTTCCCAAGAGCATCGCTTCCCGCGACGCATTCCTCAATGCCATGACCCTCGACATCGCGATGGGAGCATCGACCAACACCGTGCTCCAACTCCTTGCAGTCGCAAACGAGGCCGGCGTTGACTTCAAGATGTCCGACATCGACGCGCTCAGCCGCAAGGTTCCTTTCATCTGCAAGCTCTCTCCGAACTGGCAGAAGTACAGCATCCAGGAGGAGAACCGCGCAGGTGGCATCCTCGGCATCATGGGCGAGCTCGCAAAGGGAGGGCTTCTCAATCTTGACTGCAAGAGGGTGAACGGAGCTACTCTCGGAGAGGACATAGCAAAATACAGCATCACCGGTGCGACCATCGATCCGGAGGCTGACCGCATCTATCGCTCGGCTCCTGCCGGCAAGTTCAGCATCAGGATGGGCAGCCAGGATTGTCGATATGAGACCCTCGACACCGACCGCGAGAACGGTTGCATCAGGGATCTCGAACATGCATACACCAAGGACGGCGGAATGGCCGTGCTCTTCGGTAACATCGCAAAGGACGGCTGCGTCGTGAAGACTGCGGGCGTTGCGGAGGAACTCTGGCACTTCGAAGGACCTGCGAAGGTCTTCGATTCCCAGGAGGCTGCCTGCGACGGAATCCTCGGCGGTCAGGTGAAGAGCGGCGACGTCGTCGTGATCACATACGAAGGCCCCAAGGGTGGCCCGGGAATGCAGGAGATGCTCTATCCGACCTCGTACATCAAGTCTATGCACCTCGGCAAGGAGTGCGCTCTCATCACCGACGGTCGCTTCAGCGGCGGTACTTCAGGTCTCAGCATAGGACATATCTCTCCTGAGGCAGCTGCAGGTGGAAACATCGGACTCGTGCGCGACGGTGACATCATCGTGATCGACATCCCTAGCCGTAAGATCGACGTGAAGCTCAGCGACGAGCAGCTTGCTCAGCGCAGGGAAGAGGAGCAGGCACGTGGCCGCAAGGCTTTCACCCCTCCTTTCCGTCAGCGTACCGTAAGCAAGGCACTCAAGGCCTATGCAGCGATGGTAAGCTCAGCTGACAAGGGTGCCGTAAGAATCATAGAAGACTAACGAAGAAACAATATCAAAGTGGCAGAACAGATAACAGATGAACAGATGTTCAGCGGTAGTGAAATACTGCTGAAGTCACTCATTGCCGAAGGTGTCGACACCATCTTCGGCTATCCCGGTGGCCAGATCATGCCTACCTACGACAAGCTCTACGACTACAAGAAGGAGCTCAGGCATATCCTCGTGCGCCACGAGCAGGGAGCCATCCACGCAGCGCAGGGTTATGCGCGTGCCAAGGGCGTCCCTGGCGTAGTCACCGTGACCTCAGGTCCTGGTGCTACCAATGTCATCACCGGCGTGGCTGACGCCATGATCGACAGTACTCCTGTCGTAGTCATCGCCGGCCAGGTTGCGACCCACCTCCTCGGCACCGATGCGTTCCAGGAGACTGACGTCATCGGCCTCACGACCCCTATCACCAAGTGGTCATACCAGATCCGTCGCGTGGAGGACATCCAGTGGGCGGTGGCAAGGGCGTTCTACATCGCCTCTACCGGCCGTCCCGGCCCTGTAGTCCTTGACTTCACCGCGACCGCGCAGAAGGGCAAGGCCGCTTTCAACTACGAGAAGTGCAGCTTCATCAGAAGCTATCACCCATATCCTGAGATCCAGGAGAACGTGGTCCGCAAGGCTGCGAAGATGATCAACGAGGCCAAGAAGCCTTTCCTCGTGTTCGGTCAGGGTATTATCCTTTCCGGTGCGGAGAAGGAACTCCAGGCTCTCGTGGAGAAGGGCAACATCCCATGCGGATCGACCCTCCTCGGCCTCAGCGCCCTTCCTGACGGATTCCCTCTCTACAGGGGAATGGTCGGAATGCACGGAAACATCGCACCTAACGTGATGACCCAGGAGTGTGACCTGCTCATCGCAGTCGGAATGCGTTTCGACGACCGTGTGACCGGAAATACCGCGACCTACGCAATCCAGGCACGCAAGATCCATATCGATATCGATGCATCGGAGTTCAACAAGGTGATTCCAGTGGACCTCGGAGTACTCGGCGATGCGAAGGCAGTCCTTCCTATGATCACCGAACTCATCGAGCAGAAGCCTCGCGAGGATTGGGGACTTACCTCTACCATCTGCGATGCAGTCGAGAAGCACCGCGTCATCGATCCTGAAATCCACCCTGAGAGCGGAGAAATCCACATGGGTGAGGTCATCGACACTCTCGCGGAGGTATCCGGAAAGAACGCGCTCATCGTCACCGACGTCGGACAGAACCAGATGCTCGGAGCACGCTACTCGCGCTTCAACCAGACCCGAAGCATGATCACTTCCGGCGGTCTCGGAACCATGGGCTTCGGCCTCCCTGCAGCCATCGGAGCAAAGATCGGTCGTCCAGACCGTCAGGTATGCTGCCTCGTGGGCGACGGCGGTATCCAGATGGTCATCCAGGAACTCGGTACCATCATGCAGGAAGGAACCGGCGTGAAGATAGTCCTCCTGAACAACAACTGGCTCGGAAACGTGCGCATGTGGCAGGAACTCTTCTGGGATGAGCGTTACTCATACACCAGGATGACCAACCCTGACTACATGAAGATTGCTTCGGCATATGGAATCAAGAGCCGTCTCGTCGAGAAGAGGGAAGACCTGAGACCTGCAGTTGAGGAAATGCTCGCCAATAACGACGAACCGTTCATCCTTGAGGTGCGCGTGGTCGAGGAGGGCATGGTGTTCCCTATGGTCCCTCCCGGAAAGAGCGTGAGCGAGATACTCATTGGCAAGGATGAATGGTACTCAAATAATTAATAAAGGGTCAGAATGGAAAACGAAACAACACTTTATACGGTAACGGTGTATTCAGAGAACCAGGTCGGCC